>NZ_JAUBTS010000002.1:151605-241183 GCF_036705105.1 Microcoleus sp. B9-D4 | reverse complement strand
GGATTCTGCTGTGGGATGAATTTTTTAGTCCTGCAATACTTTTGCTGCTTTGTCTAGCATCAACGCTAGACAACAATTTAGTGCCTGAGCGGCGGGACTTTACCTTTGAAGAGATAAAGCAAAGTCTCCTAGACCGACATTGGCCGCCACAGAGACAGCGTTGTGATTTCGTAGCTGCGTCCGCTTACTAAAGTTTGCGGAGCGGTTCCACCTGTCTAGCTCTAAATTTTCAAACTGTAAACGCCAAAAAACCGCTGCCAGCAATTGGAACCTGATGTCAGCGGTCTTTGGTAATCACGCTTGCCCAGGTGGCAAGCAACAATAATGAACACATCATATCCCACCGGGTCAGATTCTGCATTCAATTCTCCTGACGACTCTGCTCCATCAAAAACGGGTTCATTCGACATCCGCAACCATCTTGACAAACTAGAACCCGGCACAGCTAAGAATTTCTACACTTGCCCCATCTGTCAAGGGCGCAGGTTAGGGGTCAAGCCAAAAACTGGTGCGTTTCAATGCTGGACTAACGGCTGTTCGACTGCCGACATTCGGGAAGCTATCCGACCCCTGTCTGAATTTTTAGCAGAGTGCGAGGAAGAAAAGCTCAAGCAACAGGAACTCAAGGAACAGGTAAGTAAACCACAGGTAAGGAAACCGAAATCAAAGAAGGAATACATACCTGCACCCATTCCGATCGGGGCGAAACTTTTAAGACTAACCGCGCCGGGACAACCGCCCCGACCTGAGCGGCCAAAATATTTCCCCCAAGGTGTGCCGAGCAACGCCGCACAAATTACCTACACCTACAGCAACAATCAAAAGGTTTTGCGGTTTGAATGGGACGCAAATAACTCAAAAGGACGCGACAAAACGTGCCACCAAGTTCACATCGACCCTAACGGCAAAGAAATTTGGACTAAGGGCGATGCTCGCTGGCCTGCCTATCGGATTGAGGAAGTTGTTGAACTTTTAGAGGCTGTACCTGACGACGAACCCATCATTATTCTGATGCTTGAGGGGGAAGACAACGTAGAACGTGCGAGGGGTATCGCCCTTGCAGGACTAACTCTGCAAGGTTCTAGCTGGAGTCATCCTGAAATTCAGATAATGCTCGAAACTCTGCAAGCGACAGGCAAAAACGTTG
The DNA here is from genome assembly GCF_036705105.1 of Microcoleus sp. B9-D4. Classification (NCBI taxonomy): domain Bacteria; kingdom Bacillati; phylum Cyanobacteriota; class Cyanophyceae; order Oscillatoriales; family Microcoleaceae; genus Microcoleus; species Microcoleus sp. B9-D4. Next base: position 240,036 of record NZ_JAUBTS010000002.1, on the reverse strand, counting down.
TGGTCGGAGTAATTCGTGACAACGATGACGCGGGCATTAAGAAAGGTCAAGCAGTCTGGCTAGTTGCGCGTCACATTCAGTTCCCTTGTACGGTTATTGACCCGCGTGTCATCTGCCCAAACATCCCAGAGGCGGGAGACATCCGAGAAATCTTGGAAGCCATAGATAGTGAGGAATTCATTCGGCGGGTAGAGGAAGCAGTCAATAACGTTGCAGCGGAATCAATTACTCCTATTTCTCTAACTTCTCACCCGCGCACGCGAGAAGAAGTAGTATGCCAGAAGTATGACAGTAGTAAAAATGACTACATCCCAGACACTGCACCGACTCCAGAGCAAAACTTTGTACAGAAGGCAGAGGCTGCACTTTACTCAGACGGTCACTGGAAAGCTATTGGAGGTCAGCTTTATCGCTATGTCGGCAGTCACTACGAATTGCGATCGGAATCCGAGGAAAAGCGCCGTATAGGTGGCTGGCTCAATACCTACGCGGAGAAGGTAAAGGGTGTTTGGGTCAACAACCGAGCCAGGTCTAGCAACGGAACTGAGGTTCTGAAGTGGGTTATCGATCAGAACTGGGTTGACCCAAACAAAATAAATCCTGACGGTTTGAACTGCTCTAACGGGGTAGTGAAAATTAACCCTGATGGTTCTCACTCGTTTGTGCCACATGACCCTAACCAGGTCTATACCTATGTTGGCTGCAAGTATGACCCTGACATTGACCCGACGGATTGCGATCGTCTTCTGGAATGCTTGGATGTGTCGCAGCGTGAGGTATTTTTGCGGACTGCTGCTGCTGCGTTGAATTTGAAGCTTGTCCGCTCCAAGCTGACGGGACGGGGCGTTAAAGGTTTGCTGTGCCACGGCGAGGGGTCTAACGGTAAAGATACATTGCGGGCTGTGTTGTCCGCTGTCTTTGGGCGGGGGATGACCGGGAAGTCGCTGTCAGACTTCAAATCCTATGACAATGGCCGCAAGTTCTCTCTGGCAGGAATTGAAGGAAGTATTTGTAATTGGGCTTCCGAGAATACTGCAAACGTAAACCTCGACACCATCCAGAGCCTTAAGCAGTTAATTACAGGTGACATTCTTGATATTGAACGCAAGGGCAAGGATGGTTATGAGTACAAGCCTGCGGCCGTCTTTTTCGCCAACTGCAACAAACTACCGTCCATCACCGGGGGGACGGCTGCAATTGATGACCGCTATGGCATCCTGAGTTTTAAGAAAACTTACAAGCACAATGCTGACCCGTCTCAGGGTGAATTGGAAGCTGACCCGCGCTTTAAGGATGATGAGAACTTCATCCTTGAACGGATTGCACCGGCGATGCTTAACAAGATGTTGGAGCGGTTGCCGCTGTTGTTGAAAGAGGGGATTGACTACAAGGCAACCCGTGAGGCGATGCGGGAAGCTCAGGAGGGAAGTCGGCACTTGTGGCAGTTTGCCCGCGAGGTTGGTTTGGAGGTTCAGTCTGGGGGCCGTGTTTGGGTTAAAGACTTGTGGCAACAGTTACAAGACTGGTATGAGGATGCAGGCATTCTAGAGAGAGACACTAGCGGCACCAAGGAGAAGTTGATTTGGAATGAACTTCCTAGTAAGTATGACGCTCCTGTAAAAGCTATAAACCAGTTGGGGTCAAGGTTTAGCGAGATTTTCCCTAAACTCCAAGTGTGTCGCTATTGCGAACGAGATGACATGGAGCGGAGGAACCAAAGATATCTGCTTGGAATTGGATTTGTGCAAACTTCCACAAAAACTGTGGAGCCATTGGAGCCAGTAGACAGAGCAAGGGATACTGTGGAGCCAACTGTGGAGCCAAACAATACTGGCTCCACAGTTGGCTACCCAAAAACCCTTACACAGAGCGCTGGCTCCAATGGCTCCACAATTTCCTCACCTTTGAGTCAAGTCTGCAACTTACTCCCTCAACTTACCGATGACGAGCGGCGGAAGTTGGTTGAACTGCTAACCCAGCCCAAGACTGTAAAAGCCAAGAAAGGCCTCCGAGTCCGTTACGCCGGGACAAAGTACGCTGAACAGTTAGCGGGTCTAGAGTTGGTAGTGGATGAAATCAATAAATACGGCGAGATTACTTGCGTAAAGCCCGACGGAAGTTTTACCACATGGCTTGACCCAAAGGAGTTGAGCACATAGCTGGCTAGGAACAATTACTGACTGACGGCTCAATCCCATCCCCCTTAACTGGGGGATTTTTGTGTCTACAAGTTTTGTAGACAATATGTTGACACTGTAGACAGTCATCAGTTATTGTAGACAGATACTGTATACAGGTGTCTACAATGAGTCAAAGTCAAGTTGTATCGTTCAGGGCTTCCGGTCACTTCCTAAACTGGATAGAAGCTCAGAGACTAGAGGGTGAGTCAGTAAGTCAAGCTGCACAACGCATTCTCAGGGAAGTATCAGGCACGTCTACAGCGCTGTCTACACCAAGTGACGCTAACGTGCTGTCTACAATGTCTACAAATTTGTCTACACGAAACAATGATAGCGTCGTGTCTACAGACATTGTAGACATTGTAGACAAAGCTGTTAGTTCAAGTCTTGACCCTGTGATGGAGCGGATGGCCGCCATTGAGGAACGGCTGGGAAAATTGAGTGCCTGAGTGGGCAACGATGAATCACGAGCGGCAGGAATTGAAAGCGGCCAACAATCAACTTGCAGAATGGGACAAAGAGCTCAATCAGTTACACGAGCGCAACGGCGATTTGGGGCTGAAGGTTCAGATGTTGGAGCAAGAGCTCAAGGAAGCACGGCGCGATCGGGAGGAAAGTAAAAACTCGGCTCCGACCGTCGCAGATTTTCCAGAGCCGGCCGACTTGCTCAACCAGTTAAAAACGCGGCGTAAAAAGTCGAGGGCAGACTTGGCTGATATGGAGGCAGTTTTGGACATACTCAGCTACTTAGAAGAGTAGGACTGAGCTAAAGATGAGCGGAAAACCAGACTCTTAGTAGCTTAGTCAACCTGAAACCCTTGCTACGCAAAAGGATTATCTAACGGGTACGGCAGGAATTGAACCTGCGGCTCGCTGCTTAGAAGGCAGCTACTCTATCCAACTGAGTTACGCACCCAACTCAAAAATTCCTAACAACATTATTGTATAGGTGCAGTGTGCGATCGAGCAAGTAAATTATGTGATGAGTTACGCAGAAACCGCTTTGATCTACAAAAATATGGCGTGCAGCGTGATCGTTCGGGAAAAAACCAAGATGATGAGAGTGCCTGTGCCTCCAAGACTGTATCTGACAAAAGCTGGAGGGACTCACCTGCAAACAGCACAATTGTCAATTTACAATCAAAACTAGGTAGGACGTGAACTCGGGTAAAGTATTTAGAGGTCGAGGTGAAACCCAACTATTTGGTCGATCGGATATCTCCCCAAATTAAGACGGAACTCAGACAGCACAAGAGTCACAGGTGCTTTTTCCCAGATGTCTATTGGTTATGTTAACATCCCGTAGTGGCAAAGCCTAAAACGCTGACCGCATTACCGAAAAACCAGAGATCGTCCCCTGATTTGAGGTATGAGTTGAGCCCGAATGACTAATTTGCTGATATTGAGTTATGTTGGCTAACATTCTGCTCGACTTGATATTTGATAAAAATGTGGTAGAACTAGGATTGAAAGACTCAGGTGAAAATCCCTGATGGTACGGAGCCTCTATGTAAGCTTCCTCTACGGCATCAAAGCAAAACAGTCAATCGCCTGCTCGGCACGAGCGCGAAAATCAAGCGTTGCCAGTACAGCAGTCGTAAATTGTGCGCGGGGGATTTTCCTTCGTGCATTGATTTATACGCCAAGGCTGAGAGACAATCTCAGCTTAGATAATTGTTAACATTTGTTAGCAAAAAAGTATCGGAACGCTTGAGAAGAGAACCATCTCTGGGTGATCGGGAGCAATCCTGCTAATTTAAGTGGACTCGCTGAATCAAGAATCCCCTCGCCTCTAGGCATCGGGAGTGTCAAAAGCACAGCACCTCGGCCATGACAGGAGTCAAATCGCAGTGTCATGTTTATTCTGAAACGGCAGGATGTTGAAATAACCAATTTTCAACACCCAAAACGGGATCAACAAATTCCCATTCTCAATTATCAGGGGCAGACTTTTCGCCTGATCAGCGCCTTCAACGGCAAACAAGCAGAAGACGCCAGAGCCTTGTGGCGGGACTTAACCGACAACCGAGGCAAAGCCTGTGTTCTGCTAGAAGAGCCGGATAGATATAGCGTCTGGGGAAAAGTCCGTTTAGATCAGCTTGCCGGTGAAGAACCGGCCGGGAATGAAGCAGCCAAAGCACCACTGTTCGCGCAGGCTTGTCTGCTGCTCCTCCAAGCTGTTTACTTCGATGTAGAAGACCTCTTAGGCGCAAGGCAAGCCACATCGTTTCAGAAAGATATCGCCAAGGTATTTCAGCAGGGAAACTTCCCCCAGGCAGACTCCCCTGATGCGATAAAAAACTGGCTAACGGTTAGTCCTTTGCAAAATCACAAGGTGCCTCCTTGGCAAGAGCAGCATCTCAAGACCTTATTGCAAGAACTTCACCGTTTGGGTAAATCATATTTTGGCAATACGGACTTCGCTGAGGGAGTTAGCGATGTGCTGCAAGATATGCCAGCACCGGATCGGACTCAGTTTCTAGATTGGCTGAAACAATCAGCCCTCAACAAGTTGTGGATCGCAGGATAGAAAATCTGTGACAATTGCTCAGACAATTGGGTCGAGATAATTGAGCTTAGATAATTGCACTGTAGGGGGTACGTGATATACAGGTTGGATGGCCAACTTGTATTGACCAACCAAATTGTTGATTCGGTTTGGATGCCACCTATGGTGTGGCAATTTAACTAAGTTTCTATCCCAGTCCCCACCGACAATCATTGATATAAGTGGGGAAGTGTGAAAGCAAAAAACAGATACCTCAACATTTGAGGGTAGAATTTCCGAGAGAGATTGGGTACTGTAAAAGCCTTAAGGGTGGAGACATATACCGTATTTCTGTCATTATATTTCCGGGTACACGATCGACTAACGACTAATTCCTTGAATTAGTAAATAGATATTATTCTTGTTTAGTCTTTCTAGAGTGTACGAGGGCAAAAGCCCCGACGACACACTGAGGACGCCAGTTATCCCGGAAGCGTCAGATCAAGGTTTTTTAAGGTTTTTTGGCGAAAGAATCCTCATTTCCAATCAAAGATTGAGATGGGGTGCGTTCAACCGCTAGTTAGGTCTCGTGGAATCCCTATGAGTAGCACTTCAGAAAAGTCATCTACATCTTCATCTTTACTGTCAGCTCAGACCCTAGTGATTGTGGGCATTGTCTGGGCTGTCATGGCGCTGCTGTTCTTTTTGCTGTTCAGCGTCCCCCTCTCAGCAGAAGAGGGTTTACCTCTGTGGTACTCGATCGGCACTTATATTTTTGAATGCGGGGCATACCTGGGAGCTGCATTAGTTTGTTTTAGAAACTGGCAAAGCCCACACATGGTCAGCGGGCGCAACGTCTGGCTGGGCATTGGTCTGGGGATGCTGTTCTATTTTATCGGCGGTGTGCTATTTGGCATTTGGGAACTGTATTTCGAGGCAGACCCGGACGTGTCCCCCGCAGATGCCTTTTATCTGGGCAGCTATGTGGTACTGATTGGGGGCATGGTGATCGCTGTGACTTCCAAACGGCTGAATCTAGAAATTTGGCAGTGGGCTTTGTTAGCGGGAATTGCAGCCTTCGGGATTGCTGTAGCTATCTGGGTTGCTGCACCTGAGTCTTGGAGGCTACAGCTAGGAATGTCTCCAGCAGCCACCCAGGAAGTAGTGACAGGCTCTGCGCCAGCGCCTGCGGCAAAAGGGCCTGGTTTAGAAAATTCGTCCAACTCAATTGTAAAAGGAACAGCCGCGACTGCTGCTAAATCCGCACCCGAAGAAGAAGAAGAAGAAGAAGCAGCAGAACCAAGTAAAACTCCCGCATGGGTAATAGCACTTGACAAGCAACTCTCGCCTTACGCCTATGCAATCAATTTGTTTTACATCGTTGGAGACGTTTTTCTGCTGATTATTGCTACTGCATTGCTGCTGGCGTTTTGGGGAGGACGTTTTTCCCAATCTTGGAGGATGATTGCGGCTGCAACTTTTTCGCTTTACATCGCAGATATGTACTTTAAATGGCGCGATACTCAGGCTGAGGGTAGTTATCAAAGTGGCAGTTTGCTGGAAGTCTTTTTTGTTTTCAGCGCCATCCTGTTCGGAATAGGAGCTATCTTGGAACATGACATCTCAACCCGTTCTCGCCAGAGCAGGCGCAGTCGTCGCGCAGCGTAGCGATTTGAGATTGGGGTTGCTTCGGCAAGCGATGGGGACGCGAAAGCTTTTTTGCCCTTGTCGGCATCTCTGAGCTTGAAATCGAAAATCAAAAATCACAGTTCGCTGACTGCTAGCCTGCGTCTTTTCACGTCTTTTTGCTGGAAAACTTGGCATGACGCCTACAAAACTATCCGATTCAGACAAACGCGAACTCATCAGGCTGTACCGACAGTCCAACGAGAATACTATCACTCTGGCAAAGCGCTACGGAGTGAGCAGTTCGACTGTAAGGCGCATCCTTCAGGGTGCTTTGTCGGAGCCGGAATACGAATTTCTAGTCCAGCAAAAACAAAAGCGTTTGTCCGATCGCAGCAGTGTTTCTGAACCGACAGAGGCGACTACTGAGTCGTCGGGAGATGGCGAAATCGATCCTGTAGGTGTCCCCCTGTCGGAGTCAGTCCCTGTCCTGCCGTCAGCCTCAAATTCGAGACCGACGATCCGAAAGCGTTCTGAATCAGTCCCTGAACCAGTTGCAGAATTGGATGTTTCTGATGTGCCAGATGCCCCAGCAGCCACTCTTGCCGATCAAAGCCACCGCGCTGTTGTGACTGGTGAACTAAAGGCTATGCTGCCAGCATCCGGGCTGCTGGCAGGTGAAGATTTTAGCGATTTCGAGGAAGATGACGAGGATGAGGATGAGGATGAGGATGAGGATGAGGATGATGAAGACGATTTAGATGACGACTTCGACGAAGATGTAGACGATGAAGACTCTCTGTTTGAAGGCAGCCTGCTGGGTTCAATATCGTCGGGCGAGTCGATCCTCTTCGAGGGCTTCGCTAACGAGCTTCGGGGTACAGGGCTGATTGAAGTTTTGCCTTTAAGCGAAGCATCTCTGCCCAAAATTTGTTATTTGGTGGTCGATCGGGCGGCAGAGTTAATCACCAGGCCTCTAAAAGCTTTTGGCGAACTGGGTCAAATTCCGGCGGCGGAAATTCGCGAGAAAACCCTGGCAGTGTTTGACAATCACCGAGTGGCCCGCCGATTTGCTACTCGCAATCAAAGGGTATTCAAGATTCCTGACAGCAGTATGCTGCAAAAAGCAGCGCCTTATTTGCGAGCTAAGGGAATTACTCGGTTGCTGATTGACGGTCAGGTATATTCCCTGTAAGGGATCAATATATTTAATATTGTACGGTGTCAGATTCTTCTGGAGTGGCCGGAAATTTAGGACGCGAGTTTTGGGAATCTGAAAGGTTCCACAGCGGTTGCAGTAGCGCACCTCCGATCAGTCCTGCACTCAGGCTCATTGCCAATACTACTCCTACGGGCATTTGTATCGATTGAAAAAAGATAAAGTTTAAGGATACTGGGGCGGCATTTTGCACTGAAATAATCCCGATCGCGCTTACTAAAATTGCTACTAAAAAACTAATGGCGAGCAGAGGAATTGTTTTCATAAACGGGTTGACAGGCTAGTAATTTAACTTGTATACTTGTTTTATCATCGAAATCTGTGTAAAAATTTTATTTTTGCAAATACCCCATTATTTAATAATATACAATTATATCGGGATAAAAGTCAAGTAGATTCGGAAAAGATTTATGAATTTTTTAAATTAATTAAAAATTTAACAAACATAAATAAATTTACACTTCCCAAACTTTAACAAATCCCAGTGTATTGCAAATATATAACTGGCCCAGCAGTATCGATGATTAATGTTCAGAGGCTTTGCAAAAGTTATCAAAAATACGTAAGGTGCGCTTCGGCGCACCTCACAATCCCAAGCGCTAGGGGAAAAACCCCCCGTTAGAATAGGTAGAAACTTAAACAGGTTCTAATTGGGAAATTACCTTTTCCATGTGTTTGGCAACTTGGCTTTCTTTTTCCACAGAATTGGTTTCCATGTAAACGCGCATCAAGGGTTCGGTTCCCGAAGGCCGCAGCAGTACCCAGCCACCGTCTTCAAGATAAAGTTTAATCCCGTCTTTGCGGCCGATTTCCTTAACGCCGATACCTGCTACTTCTGTGGGGGGATTCTTGGTAAAAGAGTCCAAAACGGCTGCTTTGTGGGCTTCTTCGAGGTGCAAGTCCAAACGTTTGTTGTACAGGGGGCCGTCGGCTTCTTTAATGGCTTCTTCTACTAGCTGAGAAAGGGGTTTGCCTTCATAGGCGATCGCCTCAGCAACTAGCATATCAGCCAAAATCCCGTCTTTTTCGGGAATGTGACCCAAAACGCTCAAACCGCCAGATTCTTCGCCACCGATGAGCACCGCAGTTTCCCGCATTTTTTCGCCAATGTATTTAAAACCGACTGCGGTTTCGTAGATTGTTAAACCGTACTTGGCTGCCAAATTGTCCAGCAAGTGGGTAGTTGCGACTGTACGGACGATCGCCCCAGTCAATCCTTTATTCTTAACCAAGTGACGTGCCAGCAGCAACAGTACAGTATTTGGAGTCAAGACATTTCCCAACTCGTCAACAATACCAAACCGATCGCTGTCGCCATCGGTAGCCAAACCCAAATCCGCCGAATCCTTCTTAACAGCTTCCACCAACTCAACTAACTGTTCCCCCTTGGGTTCGGGCATTCCGCCCCCAAACAGCACGTCGCGGTAGGTGTGAAAACTTTCGACATCGCAGCCGCAGTGTTCCAAAACGGCGTCGAGATAGCCACGAGAAGTCGAGTAGAGAGCGTCGTACTTCACCTTCAACTTAGCAGAGCGAATCCGCTCCACATCGATCAAAGTATAAAGAAACTTCAGATATTCGGGTTTCGGGTCAAAAGTGGAAATTTTATCGTTGTGGCTGCCTTTGGCTGGGGCATCAGAAGCACCAGCAATATTTGCCACAATTGTATCGGTAATTTCTGGGGTTGCCGGGCCCGCGTAGTCGGGGATGTATTTGATGCCGCAGTAAGGTGCGGGATTGTGCGAAGCAGTGAACATCAGGGCTCCTGCCGAGTTGAGATGCTTGGCGCTGTAGGCGATGACTGGTGTGGGGCAATCTCGATCGACCACTTTCACCGTCCATCCCAAATCTGCCAATACTTCCGCCGAGGTGCGGGCGAACTCGTCTGCCAGAAAGCGGGTATCGTAGGAGACTAGAACTGGGCGGTCTTTGGTGTAAGCGGTTTCTAGGTAACTGGCGATCGCACGGGTGACTTTTCGCACGTTGGCAAAAGTAAAGTCATGGGCAATCAGTCCCCGCCACCCATCGGTTCCGAACTTAATTTCTGTTGAATTGCTGCTAGCGCTCATTTTTTCCACTTCCTCTCGTCCTACTAATCCTACCCGAAGGCATAGCCTTAAAGACATACCGACCGTGCTGTTTGTGAGGAGCGATCGCCCGTGGGGCCTAATAAGCCTAATCCTATCGTTGTAGGGACAGGCTTTCGCCTCCGGCAGAGGACTCGATCCCGCCGGATTTGGCAAAATGTGCCCGCTACCGGGCGAGTCACTCGCTAATTCTGGTTTTGAAGGGTAGGTGATCGATCGAATGGACGACGATCAATTGCGGGCGATTCCCTACGGGATAGCTTCGCTTCACGGGGAAGCTAAAAAACTGATCGCAAAAAACGGCCCTGGCAATGGCATTAACGAAATGCACATAAATCTCATCCTAATCTCAAATTTAATTTTTTATTTAGAAAAGCCGATTATTAAATTTGTTAGGGTTTACTAACACTCGCCAGACTCACAATACATTTCTAATTTAGCTATATAAATCAATTAACCAAAGTCATCGCTAGATCGTGCCGTAGCCTAGCTTCTTTAAGAAATTAGGGCGATCGACCAAAGCGCTCCAAAACCAACATCAAGTATTTCAAGCAGCAGTTTTTTTGAGGCAGACTTGACTTTAATTATCCGATTTTAAGACAAATTAAATTTATTTGCAGCCCTCTTTATAGGTCAAAAAAATCACTTAGGATCGCGATCACAGGGTGATGGTGATCGATCGCACAATAAATAACGTTATTAACGTGCAACTTATAAAAGATGCAGGCAGTCGAGCCAAATGGCTTATAGCTTTAAGCGTAATGGCTGATGACTGTCAGCGTACAAATGCAGAAAATTGTAGTTAACAACTTTAAAAATTAGGGGAATCGATCGAGTGCGACTTTATAAAAAAACGAGGTTTATCATGACGGGTATTTCACAAATATCTTCAAAGTCTTTACCAGCAGCCGACCAAATTCAACAGGGCACAAGTCAGGCGTCCCAAGGTATTACCGAACCCGACACTGACCAACTCCCAAAAGCTCAAGGTGTCAGCGTTTCTTCCTTCGCAGTTAGCTGGGCAAAAAAATATTACAGTACAGTTGCGGCACGAGAGAACCAAGCGCCACGCCAAATTCTCCCAAGCCTCGATTTAACTAATTTTGAGGGAAATAGAGCCCAAATAGTTGACAAATTGACAGATACCCTGAAATTAGCCAGCGAGATAGCTTGGAGTAGGGTAGAAGCTCTTTTAGGGAAACAAATAGAGCGACACGGGATCGATCCAAGTTTAATTAATTCTTTAGAAATTGCCGCCGATTCTCGCACCTTATATCGGAAAGCAATAGACGCTTATGCGGATAGAGAACCTGTTTTCCGCTTGTCAGTGCTGGTGGGAAAAGATATTATCAAAGTGAGGCGAAAATACTCAGAGACAGATCCGTTAGTGCTGGGATTTGTGACAATGCAGTTTCAATACACTAGCAAAATATTGTTAGGATGTCTTTCGGAGTCAGAGCGATCGGAATTTGCACCCTACTTAAGAATTGTAGACGACTACCTGCACATTCCCTACGGAGAGATTAACGAGGCTGCGGCGAATCAGCCCCCGAATTCAAGAGCTCTATTAGCCGTTCAGCATTTGTTGCAGCACACGACTCAGATTGCTAGTGCAGTGTACGATCGAGCTAGTGCCCAGCATCAAGGATACCGCAGCAGCAGCGGGTATTTGAGCGATCGCGAGGTAAAAATTTCTGGTATCCGGGATGTCGAGATTTTTCAAAGCTATTTGTGCTGGTGCGTTTTGGAAGGTAGCATTCACCCGGTACAACAAGAATTGTTTCCAATTTGCGTGATGTTGTACCCCAAACTTCATGTAAGTTGGGAGTTAGTGCAGGATATGCTGCTGATTTTATTTTGGGAAATATGCGATCGGCTTCCTGCTGAAGATTTAACGGTATTTGTACCTTACTTGCGTACTTTGACTGAGATGTTTTCCAGCGATGTGTTTGAAAATTAGGTAATTGGGAATTGGGAATTGGGAATTGGGAATTGGGAATTGGGAATTGGGAATTGGAAATTGTCTCAACATTTACCAATTGCCTATTTAAAACTAAAAGCTGCCACTGCCAAACATCCCCAACCGGCAATAAAAGCAACTCCCCCCAGTGGCGTAATTGCACCCAGCCATTTGATGTCGCTCAAACTCAGGGCGTACAAACTGCCTGAAAAGATGATTGTGCCGGCAATAAAAGCCCATCCAGCCACTGCAAAAAAGGTTTGAGACTCTTGGGCGCGGCTCAAGAGTAAAGCGACGAGTAATAGAGCCAGGGCATGGTACATTTGATATCGGGCGCCGGTCTCAAAAATGGTTAAAGCTCGATCGCTCAATTGATTTTTCAAAGCGTGGGAGGCGAAAGCACCGCCTGCAACGGATAAACCTCCGAAGAGGGCCGCGGTTGCTATGAAAATGCGGATTAGGATTAGTGATGACATATTTTAATGTGGATTGGAGAAGGGATCTCGCTTCAAACCTCTGTTCAAGCAAATAGAAGGTTTTCTGCTATGGTTTTAGGTTTTGGGAGAGATTTACCGTCTACCTGATATTCTTTAACTAAAAGCTCTAAAACCTCTACTGCATTCTTCAAAGCTTCTTCGTAGGTATCTCCGTGAGTGTGGAACTGCTGGGATGGAAAATCAGGTAAGTGAACTAGGTAGCAGTTATCTTCATCAGACCATTGAATAACAATTATATAAGGTAATTTCATAATTCAGATTCCTCTTCTTCAATTGCGTTCAATATTCCTAGCTTTCAGTTAACTTCTTTCTCTAAATACAGTTTCGCATCATCGCCGTCATTTCCAGCGATGGTAATTGGTTCATGATAGTAGTAAAGGATGAACCCATCTGGTATGACTGCCTTTTGCCGAACGATAAGTGAACCCAGCTTTTAGCCGCCGGCTTTTGAGTTCTCGAATCTTTTTGGGCATAAGCAGACATTAAAATTGTGGCAAGGGGACGGGAAAACTTTAATTATATTCCAGAAAGTAGCGGTTGTCAAAATTTGTAATCCGAGATAGATTCTGCCTTGTTCTACAGTAATCCTTTCGTTATGCCAGTGTTTAGGGCAAGATAAATAAAGACGATCGCCCTTGCCATCAGAAAGGATATGGCACTTTTTCCCCACAGATAAAAGTGGAGGGATGAAGGGCTCTCGCACCTCGCAAAAGACAAGCGAGATACCCACAATATCTGTAGGGTCTCTCGCATTCCCCACGACAATCTTTGATGCGATCGATAACTCAATTTGGGCAATGCAACGCCTGAGCCTGAACGACAATACCAAAACCTTTGATATCGCTTGACATCCGAGTTTGTTTCATGTAAAATAAGTATCTAATTCTCTGATTTTTGACTGGTAAAATCTACTTATCAGATGAACTAACAAAACTGACTCAGAGGCTAATTTATGGTAAGCATAATTTCTGAACATATTACAATTAATCCCGGTTTTTGCGGTGGGCAACCTTGCATTACTGGACATCGGATTAAGGTACAAGATGTGGTAATTTGGCATGAGGAAATGGGAATGTCACCAGAGGAGATTATTTACCATTATCCTTCAATTACTCTAGCTGATGTTTATGCAGCTTTGACTTATTATCACGATCATCGTGAAGAAATTAGGACACAAATTAGAGAAGATGAAACCTTTGTTCGGGGGTTGCAAGCCCAAAATCCTTCTATCCTTCAGCAAAAATTAAAAAGCCTAAATGTCAAGAACTCTTAACTTTCATTTGGATGAAAATGTAAGTAATGCTATTGCGATTGGCCTGCGAAGGTATGGGATTAATGTGACGACTACAACTGAAGCAGGCTTATTGGGAAAGCCTGATGAACTTCATGTAGAATTTGCGATGGCCGAAGGGAGAGTAATTTTTACTCAAGATGCAGATTTTTTAAGGATAAATGAAGCTGGATTACCTCATAATGGGATTATTTACTGTCATAAAAATAGTCGCTCTATTGGAGAATTTTTGAGAAGTTTGGTAATGATTTGGGAGTATCTTGAGTTGGACGATCTGACAGGGCGTGTGGAGTTTATTTAAGACTAACGATCGCCCTTCCCATCCAGAAAGGCGATCGCCCCTCCCCAAAAAAGCGATCGCTCTTTTTTTACCGCAGATAAACGTGGAGGGAAGAAGAGCGATCGCGCTCACTTGCTCGATGGGGCGATCGCGAATTTGTCCGACTTGATTGTTCATATCCCTGAATCGACAGTCAGAAGATGAAGCGGTAGCAGAAGATGAAGCAGCGTTTGATAATAAAGAGTTCAAGTTCCTTTGGAGTTATTACCGTTAGTTAGAGAGTTAATCGCTAAACATTATGCCAGTGTTTAAGACAAGATAAATAAAGGCGATCGCCCTTTTTTGGTAAGGGCGATCGCCTCGATCGCAAACCTATCTGATGATTAGATTTAGAGAATGATGAAATTCGCTGCCGTCAGGGAATTATTATCGTAAACGATCGTAATAACATTCCCCGAATTAGAGCCGAGAGTGATTTGAGCAAAGCGTTTACCGGGATCGGGATTGCCATTGACATCGTTTACTGTGCCGTTGAAGAAGTTTCCAGGTGCGCTTAAAACAGTAGCTCCGTCCTTAAATCCATAGCTAGCGGCCAACTGTATTTTGTCATCAGCTACCGTAAAATCCCCTATCCCATCTTTACCGCTTGCGACATCAAAAATAAACATATCGCTGCCAGGGCCTCCTGTCAGGGCATCCTCGCCAAGACCACCAATCAGCGTATCATTGCCACCGCCGCCGTTAAGTACATCGTTACCAGCACCTCCAATCAAGGTATCATTGCCAGCTACACCGTTGATGATGTCGTTACCCCCTAAACCGTTGAGAGTATCACCCAAATCTGTACCAAGGACTTTATTATCTCCCTCAGTTGCAGTGGTTGGCGTTGAATCTTGAACGGTAAATCCTTGGAATTTGTAACCAACATCTGCAAGCAATGCTAAATCAACTTTAGTGGGGATATAGGTTGCACCACCGCCATCACCAAGAAGAGATGGCAAACCACCTTTACTAACAATACTAGCTGGATGTCCCAAGTCGGCTCTAAGAGGAATAGGATTGCCTGCATTAGCAGATCTGGCATTGGAACCGTCAAAAGAGGCTCCAACTGTTCTTGCACGGAAAGCTGGTGAAAGACCAATCCCTAAAGCGTGTGCTATCTCATGGACAGCAGTAATAAACAAGCTGGCATCATTGCCTTGTTCGCTCGGAGTAGCACTCAAGTCGAAAATGTTTGGCTCGACGCTATACGAGAGGTTAGAAGCAAATGACATGGTGCTTGCATAGGGTTCATAATTCACCCCATTGATCCGATCAGATAAAACATAGGAAAAATTCGTTGCATCTTGATAACCAGCACCCTCGCCTTGTGTTTCTCCAACAGAGCCACTTAAAGGTCGAGCACCCACAAATATCGCAAGATCGTCAATGTCCTGATTTAAAACAACCTTATCTTTTTGTCCAGTTTGAGGATTTTTAATCCAGAACTCGGTGCCGGCAGGAACATTGGGAAATTCATCTTGGATAACGGCTTCCCAGTAGTCTGCTGCTGCTTCTAAAGTAGCTTTGCGGTTGGGGCCATTGATGGGGTCACTGAAGAATCCATTGGTATCAAACCGATAGTCAAATGTGATGTTGAAAGTGCTTACCTGAGACGGAGCACTAGCACGATTTTGAGCTTTGCCGACAGTTTGGTAATGTTCCCAAGCTGTTTTTGTTTGCCCAGTCAAAATTGCGTTAGCAGCATCGTAATTATTGACAAGGTAGAACTTTTCATCGAAGGATGCGGGCTGTGGTGTCGGAGTCGTAGCCGGAGTTGGTGTTGTCACCGGAGTCGGAGTCGTAACAGGAGTCGGAGTCGTAATCGGAGTCGGAGTTGTCACCGGAGTCGGAGTTGTCACCGGAGTCGGAGTTGTCACCGGAGTCGGAGTTGTCACCGGAGTCGGAGTCGTAACCGGAGTCGGAGTTGTCACCGGAGTCGGAGTCGTAACCGGAGTCGGAGTCGTAACCGGAGTCGGAGTCGTAACCGGAGTCGGAGTCGTCACCGGAGTCGGAGTTGTCACCGGAGTTGGCGTTGTAACCGGAGTCGGAGTCGTCACCGGAGTCGGAGTCGTCACCGGAGTCGGAGTTGTCACCGGAGTCGGAGTCGTCACCGGAGTTGGCGTTGTAACAGGAGTCGGCGTTGTAACAGGAGTCGGTGTGGTAGCCGGAGTTGGCGTTGTAACAGGAGTTGGTGTCGTAACCGGAGTCGGTGTTGTAACAGGAGTTGGTGTCGTAACCGGAGTCGGAGTTGTAACCGGAGTCGGAGTTGTCACCGGAGTCGCTGTTGTCACCGGTGTTGGTGTTGGGGCTGGTGTTGGGGCTGGTGTTGGTGTTGGGGCTGGTGTTGGTGTTGGGGCTGGTGTTGGGGCTGGTGTTGGGGCTGGTGTTGGGGCTGGTGTTGGTGTTGGTGTCGGCGCTGGTGTTGGTGTCGGACTAGCTGCAAACGTGCTACTGGCAACATTCAGCAAAACCGCGATCGCCCGATTGCTACTTTTATCTATCATCACTGTATCGGAACTACTAGCACCATTAGCACCCGTACCCGCACTAAAAGCGAAGTTATCAAAATTCAAAATGCCATTGTCGCTAGCAATGCGATCGCCTCCATTTTGATAATCGGTAATGTAATCAATGTTGTCATCATCTAGCAGTAGGAAAAATGTGTCATTGCCACTGCCACCTGTTAAAGTATCGATACCCCGATCGCCGTGCAAACTATCATTGCCGCTACCGCCGACAATTGAATCATTGCCTTGACCGCCGCACAAGCAATCATCTCCATCTCCTCCGATCACAGTATCTTCATCTTTGTCGCCGCGAAGGGAATCATTGCCACCTCCGCCCTCAATTTCATCATTTCCTTTGCCACCATATACAACTTCAGCATCAGAAGAACCCCTGACAGTATCATTGCCTTTGCGAGTTAGCAATCCTCCAGGCACTTCCTGAAGTTGTCCGGCTTCGAGTGCAACATTGTCGGCTGTATCTTCTCCGACTAAATAAATCCCTTGTCGTTTGATAGTCATAATTTTCCTACCTATTGGTTTGCAAAATAAACGGAGTGGAGAAATGGCGATCGCCTATTTTTAGCAATGGCGATTCCTGGTTCAACTAGAGCGCATCAGGCAACATTGAACGACCAGGTATAGTTCTGACCGCTCGATGTAATTGAAGCTGTATAATTTCCAGGCATTAATGGGTTACGGGGTATCATTACAATTGCATCGCGTGAATCCAATATACTGCGTGCCAATTGTTGAGCAGATGGATCGGGATTGCTGTAGGTTGTTTCATCAAAAACACCGTGTTCTATGGGTATGTTTCCCTGCGTTAATGAGTGAGAAGTGACTCGAGGCGTGACGTTTCCAGAACCCAGTTGCAAATAAATAGGTAAGCCCGCTGGAGCCGTGTATCCTGGAAAGCTTGTCAAGGGATCGGGATATTCACTGTCAAATTGCCTTAACGGAACTGTCTTGCCATTTGCAGGCCACATAACAGGATATTGAGGGGAAGAATTAGAATTAATTCCTCGAATAACATCCAACGTTGCCCCTGCTTCTATGCTCCCACCTGCTTCGCGATAACTACCGTAAGCAACTTGCGTTAGTTTGGGGTTGATAATTCCTAATCCATGAAAAGGTGCGGTCATCCATCCATCAATAAAATCGACATCTTGTACCTGAGTTGTTGACCAAGCAAACACATTGCCACTTTGACCTGCTTCAGATCCTGCTGGCGTGTACCAAGGGTTATTACGGTCTTGATAATGAGTTAGTTGATCGTTTTTAGCCACATAACGTGAGTGTTCTATTTCCCCTTGTGTCCATGCAGGATTGTTAGTCACAGGCGGTAAGTTGGCTAGGCTACGTAAGTAATTCACCCGATCGAGCCAGTTATCAGAGGTCGGAGGAGTCGGAGTCGGAGTCGGAGTCGGAATAGGAGTCGGAGTCGGAGTCGGAGTCGGAGTCGGAGTCGGAGTCGGAGTCGGAGTCGGAGTCGGAGTTGCTGTCACATTTCCACCGATAATTTTCGCTGAAACACTCCCAACATCGCCAGTAAAATTGGTCAACAATGCTAAGACTTTATCAAATGAAGAACCGCCATTGCTGCTAACATAAACTCCGACACTATTGCTATCATTGCGGGCAACTAAAAAGCGAGAACCAGTCAAATCATCTAACAGTTCGATAGAATCAGAAGCAGCATCAAAGTCGCGGATAATAGCTACCCCATTGCTGGTAAGACCAAAGGTATCACTTCCGCCGCCACCTATCAGCGTATCTGTGTCACCACCGCCGACTAAATAATCAGCTCCTTTACCACCAAACAGTTGATCTGCACCTAATCCACCTTCAATGTAGTCGCTATCCCGACCACCATAAATGACATCATTACCCGGATCGCCCAATAGATCATCATTTCCAGAACCGCCAACGATCAGATCGTCTCCCGCATCGCCCCATAGACTGTCATCACCCGCATAGCCATAAATTTCTACGGGCACAGAATCAGACCAAAAAAGTTGGTCATTTTGCGCTGTTCCATCTAAACGAGCCATATTTAACCTCCAATTTGTCAAGTCTATTTGTTTGCCAAAAATACAAAAGGCCGGAGAAGGGTCGATCGCACATAATGCGAAATCACCACTTCCCCAGCCCCGCGAATCTCTCATCCGTCTCGAACTAGGTTTTGTGTTTATTTAGAAGATTCAAACTTTAACGCTGGCAGCCCACTCAGCCGTACAGCGCAGATGCACTTTTGCTTGATCCACCTTAAATTGATAAACTACACCATCTTAGTGGATTTGTCAACATCCTACAGGGATAAATTAAACGTAATTAAACGTAATTAAACGTAAAACTCTCGCGTTATTAGATACCCCACTGCTTACAGAAGTCGGGTATCTGAACACTCTGTTTTTGTTAGGTGACTCTCTATTTCATTACCCAAGCCAGCTCGCCCGATTGCGAAATAGCTCGCTCGAATTTACTTCCTCGAACTCCACTTACTAACTTCTGCATCGTCAAGAAAGAACTTATAATAAGTCGAACCCTTGACAATTACCCGAATCACATTGTTCTTTTCCCTTTCACTTTCAATTGTTACCTTTCCGAACCCAGTTTCTTGCCAAGTTTCCTCCAGAATCTTCTCAACCTGGTCAAAAACTTGTTTAACAGTATGTCTTTGAACGTTGTGCGATGATGACATATTTGGTTCCACCTTCTGATTTAACTTAGCTTTGCGGTTGCTGTCGCCTGCTTTGTCAGCCCGATCGCCTGCTGCATTCTCTGATACAAACCTCATAGGTTCTGACTCCCTAAATTTGGGCCTCTATATAGATTTCGGAAATAGCTTTCTTTTTTTACGCATAGTCCCAGCTTTTGTAACAATCATTTACACGATCGCTCCCAGTGTTGCAGACGATGACGCATAGCATCGCACAACAATTAGCAGCGTTGCATCCGCACAATCTCCATCCGTCAGAAACTCCATACTTCTTACCCCCAAAATGGTGTTTGCAAAGATTTAATTATTGAATAACTTTTTAACCCGTAACTCAGTGTAAAATCAATAAACATTCAAAACTCACAATTGTGCAGTCACAGGCAGCAGTCACCAACTTCTGACATTTTGCTGCCCTACGCGATCGCACTTAGGAAATCCCACTTTTTCAAACATCCCAGGGGTTATCCCCCCTAAATATGCAGCGCGATCGTACTTCTATAGGAAAACCACCGATGAATCAAACAGAATTTATCATAATTTACAATAATTTAGGCAACAAATGCCGACAAGTTTTACAGCAAAAATTACTCGGAAAAACTGACCAACAAATTACCAAAATCCTCGAAATCAAATCTGAAGCAACAGTCCGCCAACATCTGAGTAAAGCTTATGAAACCTTTAGACTCAGCGACGATAACAAACGCGGCAAATGGTCAGACTTGCAGCCATTATTTTTTCAATTTATGCCCGAATTAATCCCGGCACAACCTGTAGAAACACAACCATTAAATTCTCGCTGGGTTGAACGAACTTCAGATATTACTAAACTTCAAAAATGGACATCAGAAAATTTCAAAATTTTGATAATAGTAGGAGAAGGTGGCATCGGCAAAACTACCTTAGCACAGCAATACCTAGCCAGTTGCCAATTTGAAAAAATATTAGATATGAAAATTGCATACACTCCCGAAGACTTGCGGAGTGCCGATTCATTTGTTCAGACTTGGCTGCAACAAGATTTTCAGGAAGATGCACCCAGAGATTTTAGCCTGAGTTTAACCTTACTAGAAAAGAAACTGCGTCAAAGCAAAGTTGCAATTTTCATAGATAACTTAGAGTCTGCCTTACGCAACGGTATGTTTCTACCTGAATACCGCAATTATGTAGAATTACTGCGGGTACTCAGCGATCCAAGAATCAAAGGAGTCACCCTGATTACCAGTAGAGAAAAATTAAAAGAACCAGACATCAGAGGCGTTCAAACTCACATTTTAAGAGGCTTGAGTCCAGAAGCATGGCAACAATATTTTGAATATCCCAAAACTTCTGAAGATTTACAAGCTGTGCAAGAAATGCACGCGCTTTATAAAGGCAATGCTCTGGCAATGGAGGTGCTGTACAATGATATTCAAAATAATTATGATGGAGATATTGCCGAAGCTTGGCAACAAAACCGCCAAGAATTACAGCAGCTAGATCCATTTTCGTTTCTTATCAACAATCAATTAAATCGCCTCAACGCTCACTCTCAGCAAGCTTACCGTTTGTTATGCCGTTTGGGAGCTTGTCGCTATCAAGAAATTGAATGGTTGCCAGATACTTGCATCAAGGCTTTGCTGTGGGATGTGACGCCAGCAGAACAACTGAAAGTAACGCGGCGCTTGTGTGACTATTCTTTGCTACAATTACATCGGGGCAAATACCGAATGCACCCAGCAATTCGGGCTGCGGGTTTGAATCAGTTACAGAATAGCAGCGAATGGGAACAAACTCAAAGGGCGATCGCACAACATTGGTTTTCTAGTGTAGAACATATTCAATCGCCTCAGCTAGGTTTGCAAGTTTTAGAAGCTTACTATCATTTCCGAGAAATTGAAGATTATGATTCAGCTTGGGATGTTTTGTGCCGCCCTGCTATACCTATTTTACCAGAAGAATTGTTTCTATATTTTTTATCCTGGGGATACATCAGCCAAACTTTAGAATTAGCAGAAAAATTGGTAAATCGAGTTTCTCCTAATCGGGAGGCAAGTCTATATCGCTGCATCGGCGACTGTCACGCCTATCTGCTAGCGGATGGTTTTGAAGTAGCTTTAGAATATCATCGCCAAGCTCAATTTGCTGCTAAGCGTGAAGGCGATAAATGGACAGAATTTAACTCATATAGTGATATGGGTTTGTGCTATATTGCTGCTGGTGAATATGAGTTAGGATTAGCTATTTATCAAGCTAAACTCGCTCTAGCTTTATCTCCAGTATCTCCTGCAATTCAATCTCGGCTCAATAGTTGCTATTGCGAAGTTGCTCTGTTACACTCTTATTTAGGACAAGCGAGTGAGGCGAAAGCGGCATTGAAAGAAGCGATAAGACACTTGCAACAACCTTTAGAAAGCGTTCCGCCTTGGCAAGCTTGCTGGGATTTGAATATGGCTGGTTTAGCTCAAAAACATATTGGTGAGTACGAACAAGCTAAGCAAACTTTAGAGCAAGTTGTGGCGATCGCGCAAAATTGTAACTTTACATCAGACATCGCCCGTGCCTGGTACATTTTAGGTGATGTTTTTCGAGAAAGTAATAATTTTTCAGCTTCTTTGAAATATCAAAACCAAGCTATTGAATTTTATACTAAAATTGGTGCTAAGTACGAATTAGGTATTAGCAATTATTACATCGGGCTGACTTACCGGGATTTGGGAAAATTAGAAATAGCTCAGAATCACTGGCAGCAAGCTATTAAAATATTTAATCAAATGAAAACGCCTAAACTGGTGAATAAAGTTCAAGCTTGTTTCAATATTTAAGGATTAATTGAATTAAATGGTTGGGTGGGGGCGGGTTTATCGCAATTATTGGTGGGTGGCAAAATCGAGCGGTGAACCCGCCCCTACAAATTTGTCCCCAATTTTACCATGTAGGGGCTGGTTCGCCAAAATTTTTGACACCCATCAACACATTATATAAACCCGCCCCCACCCCACCAACAAATTGTATAAACCCGCCCCACTACGCCAATAAACGATCTAAACTGACCTCAGAATTTGCAGAGATTTTTAACCTATTTCCGCACAGCTTCCAGCAAGCGAGAATAGTAAAAGCTAGTGCTAGTCATCGCTGTTCTGTTAATCACAAAACCATTGTTTTCTAGGATTTTGATAATATCAGCTTCGCGGTGCTGGTAAGCCCGGGTAGTTTTGCTCGGGCCGGGGAAAAGTTCGCCAACTTTCTTGAGCGCGGTAAGTGCTAAGGTTTTGGGGGCAAAACTGAGAATTAGTCGCGATTGGGCGATCGAACTTAGGTGAGCAATCATTTCCGCAGCCTTATCTTGAGGATAGTGGATCAGCACGTCCAAACAAATCACAGTGTGAAATTTGCCCGTTAAAGCTTCCAAATCTTGGGCGGCGAAGGAGATGTTATAGAGCTTGCCGGGAACGGCTGTCGATCGAGCGTAGGCTTCTGCTACCATCTTTTCAGAGATATCGCTAGCGCAAACAATCGCCCCAGCCTCAGCCAGAGGAATACTCAGAGATCCCACACCGCAGCCCGCATCGCAGACAGAAAGCCCCGGTAAATTGCCGTCAGCTTCTAGCCAGCCGAGCACTGTATCCACTGTTTGCTGGTGCCCGGTACGGATGTCTAGCTGCACTTTATTGACTTTGCCCTCGCCGTAAATTCGCTGCCAGCGATCGAATCCCGTCGAGTTAAAATACTGTCTAACTATAGTCTTGTCGTCTACCAAATTCATCGATCTGCCTGCTGCTGAGTTATTGCCAACGGTTAAATATTATAAAGCTGCAGTGACAGTTATTGTTGACCGAAAGTAATTTAGTCCGGGGCCCCCGGATTTATCAGTGGGCTAAGTTCTTCAATTTTAAATCTAAAATCTAAAATCTAAAATCTAAAATCGATTGACACTCCCCACCCAATTAAATTGAGTTAGATTTACTTATACGGGCGATCGCAACTCGAACAATCCCGAATTGACAAACTAATTCCATAAAAACCGAGTTCAGCCGATCGCACATTTGATCGATAATTTTAATCAGCCCTAACTTTAAAAAATATGGTGCTACAAGATCATTTCCGCCCGCCGCTGTCGGTTCGCCGTCACTGGCACGCCTTTCACAACGCCTGGGCGACTTACATTGCATCGGATTTGAATGCCAAATTACCCGCAAATTACTTTGCCGAGCCCAACGTGCAGTTTGGAATTGAAATTGATGTAGCAGCTTTTAAGGAACCTCTACCGGAGTTTGATTGTCCAGAGACGGTAATTCGTTTGCCAAGAGATTTCCCAAACAATTGGATGTCACCCCCAGCCCAAAGCGTGCCTTTTCTAACTGCGGCGGAAACCGTGCAAGTCAGTATTTTTAACACTGAAGCCGGCCCGGTATTAGCCGGTGCAATTGAATTAGTAAGTCCTGCCAACAAAGATCGTTCTACTCATCGCGGTGCTTTTGTTTCTAAGTGCGAGACGTATTTGCGCCAGGGAATTGGGTTGGTAATAGTTGATGTTGTGACGGGAAGGAAGGCAAATCTTCATAATGAATTGTTAGCCCGTCTGGCGGGAGGAAGCGCTTCGCCCTTCGACGCTGAACTCTATGCTACAGCTTATCGAGCGATCGAGCGATCCGGCAACCAATGCCTCGATATTTGGCAGGAAAAACTGGCTGTGGGCTGCGAGCTCCCTGTTTTACCGCTGTGGCTGCGGGGCGAGATTTGCTTGGCTGTGGAATTAAATAATATTTACGATCGAACTTGCCGAGAACACCGAATTGCTGTTAGCAGCGCTTAGCATAAGGAATCTTCCTCCTCACTACGAACTCTACTGCGCGAGAAACTAATGGCATGGAAACTAAATGGAACCACTTAAAACAACCGATGCCAAGCCAATTCTTTTGTCGGTTCATTTAAATGCCAGCGCAATAATTGAGTTGCCGAATTGCCGATAATTCCCGAAAGTCCGATCGCCCTTCTCGGAGATTCAGTTGCCAGGGCGATCGCACTTTCGGCCTCGCAAATCCCCCACTCCACCAAATTCTGAACTCCCGCCAACAGCGGCAGAGTTGTACCTGCCAAAGTAGCAGATTCCAGGGGCGAGTGGTAATCTAATCTTACCCAAGCTGTACCTTTTCTGACTTCAATTTGTCGGGAATCCCAAGGATAAACCCCGTCAGGCAAACCCAAAGGAGCCAAAGCATCGCTTACTAAAAAAACGCCTTTTTGATACCTACCAGCGCGTAGAAAAAAATCCATCATTGTCGGAGAAACGTGCTTCCCGTCAGCAATTAAACCGCATTTTACGCCCGGATAAACAATCGCCGCTCCCAACAAACCCGGTTCTCTGTGGTGCAAACTCGGCATCGCATTAAAAGCGTGAGTTACCATTGAAGCTCCCCGATCAAATGCTTGTTGGGCTTGCTCTGCCGTCGCTTGGGAGTGTCCGAGACTGACGGAAATTCCCAAACTTTGCAAATAGGAAATGACTTCGCCAGTGCTGTCTAACTCCGGCGCTAAAGTAATTATTTTGACAATATCGGCACAATCTCCTAAAACTTGCTTGACATTTTCTATAGTTAGGGGTAATAAAAACTCAACTGGGTGAGCTCCTCGCTTCTGGGGGTTGAGAAAAGGGCCTTCGAGGTGAACGCCGATAATTTCCGCTGTTTTGGCTTTATTGGTTGTGGCAACAGTAGTTTGTACAGTGCGGATATAATCAGCTATAGTCGAGAGCGATCGCCTAAACTTATCCACCGAAGTTGTCACCAAAGTCGGCAAAAAAGCATCCACTCCCTGATTCCACAAAAATTGACAAATTTTCGGCAAAATTTCAATATGCTCGTTTTCTAAATCGGGAAAAGCAAAACCGAGCGCCCCGTTAATCTGCAAGTCAACACCGCCTAGAGAAAGCCAATCGCCTCCTACATCAAGCACTTGCAGATCGGGAGGACAAATCCGTTTAAATACGGCGTCCATTGGCCAAACTTCTTGAATGATGCCCGTTTCGTCAACAGCAAGCATCTGCAAATCCTTGCAACCGGGGAGGCGAACATTCAGAATATCTGTGCGGGCGGCAGTTGGGGTTGTGGCTTCAGTCATCCGATTTTAGATTTTAGATTTTAGATTTTAGATTTAATATTCGCTACGGATAAATCCGGTTGCTGGCGATGAGGAGAGGGATCTTTTTGCTTTTTGCTGGCTCCAGGGCGGCTCAGACGGGGGCTTGTGGCAAAATTGCTTTTAAGGGTCAGTTTTGGTACAAAATATCTACATTTGAGTTAACGCAATCATTTAAAATTAGCATTTATCTGAAATCTCAAATCTGAAAATTTTATGAATCAAGCGACAGTGGGAATTATCATGGGTAGCGATTCGGATTTGCCAACCATGAAAGATGCGATCGCAGTTTGCGAAGAATTCAACGTTGCTTGCTCCGTGGCGATCGTCTCGGCGCACCGCACCCCCTCGCGCATGGTGGAATACGCCCAAACCGCTCACCAACGAGGCTTGAAAGTCATTATCGCAGGTGCCGGGGGAGCGGCGCACCTCCCCGGTATGGTAGCATCTTTAACGCCCTTGCCCGTAATTGGCGTGCCTGTACCAAGCCGCCACCTGCAAGGGGTAGATTCGCTGTACTCGATCGTGCAAATGCCAGCCGGGATACCCGTAGCAACAGTGGGGATCGGCAACGCTAAGAATGCTGGCTTGCTGGCAGTTCAGATACTGGCAGCTCATCAGCCAGAATTGCTAGAGCGA
Organism: Microcoleus sp. B9-D4; assembly: GCF_036705105.1. Lineage (NCBI taxonomy): Bacteria > Bacillati > Cyanobacteriota > Cyanophyceae > Oscillatoriales > Microcoleaceae > Microcoleus > Microcoleus sp. B9-D4. The sequence continues at coordinate 214,387 of NZ_JAUBTS010000002.1, read as the reverse complement.
GTTTTGCATTACCGCAAAACTTTGTCCGAATCTGTACTGAAAAAACAAAATCAACTAGAAGAGCTAGGCTATCATAACTATCTCAATCTCAACAAATAATCCAATAAACTTTTGTAGTAAGATTGGAAAGTTTTCCGAATATTGCTGAGCTTAGTAGCCGTAAAGAGGGTAAAAGTGATTAAAATGACTGTCGGAAAGAAAAAGTCAAAACCCGTCAGGCGGGAGTCTTTAAAATTGCCATCCGCGAACTTTTTTACCAAAGTCAACAGGTTGAAGAAGTTACCAAGGGCGATCGCCAGCCTCACTCCAAGTTGGCAAGCCTGCATACCTTTAGCAGCAATCATCGTCTTGGTGTGGGGATATGCGGCGGTAGCCCAAACCCCTGCCACGCCAACCACCGAGGAACAATTAGCAAGCCTTAAGGTGGGGCTGGATACGATGTGGGTCATGGTGGCGGCGATGCTAGTGTTCTTTATGAACGCGGGTTTCTGTATGTTGGAAACCGGTTTTTGTCGCCAAAAAAATGCAGTCAACGTGCTGTCCAAAAATTTGATTGTTTTTGCGCTTTCTACGATCGCATATTGGGCGATCGGCTTTGCCTTAATGTTCAGCGACGGCAATGGTTTTATCGGCAGCAGCGGCGGATTTTTTCTGTGGAATGTAGCCGACAACAGCCCCGCCACAGGAGACGCTTATCAAGGCATTTTCAACTCATTAAACTGGACGGGAGTCCCCCTCAACGCTAAATTCTTTTTCCAATTAGTTTTTGCGGGAACTGCTGCGACGATCGTTTCTGGAGCCGTTGCAGAGAGAATTAAATTCCTTGAATTCTTAATTTTCAGCTTGCTGCTAGTAGGCATTGCTTACCCGATTACCGGACACTGGATTTGGGGCGGCGGCTGGCTGGCAGACGCAGGCTTCTACGATTTTGCCGGTTCGACAGTGATTCACTCGGTAGGCGGTTGGGCTGCTTTGATGGGAGCGGCATTTTTGGGGCCGCGGATCGGCAAGTACCGCGACGGCGATACTGTGGCGATGCCGGGACACAATATGAGCATTGCCACCCTGGGCTGTTTGATTCTGTGGTTGGGTTGGTTCGGGTTTAATCCCGGTTCGACAATGGCACTCGATCCAAATGCGATCGCCCACATTGCCCTCACCACCAACACCGCCGGTGCCTTCGGGGGAGCTGCTGCAACCATTACTGCTTGGCTGTACCTGGGCAAACCCGACCTTTCGATGATTATCAACGGTATCCTTGCCGGCTTAGTCGGCGTAACAGCGAGCTGCGCTTGGATCAACCTGCCCAACTCTGCCATAATCGGCACGATCGCCGGTATCCTGGTAGTTTTCGCCGTAACTTTCTTCGACAACTTGAAAATTGACGACCCTGTAGGCGCAACTTCAGTTCACTTAGTCTGCGGCATCTGGGGAACTCTGGCAGTTGGCTTGTTTGCTGACGGGCCTGGAACGGGACTTTATACCGCAGGCCCTGCAGCCGGATTGCTTGTGGGCGGAGGTTTCGGTCAACTATGGGCGCAGTTGGTCGGCATTATCTCTGTAGGGGGGATGACCGTGCTGCTGACTACGATTTTTTGGATGGCACTCAAAGCTTTGCTGGGTATCCGCGTTTCTGCTTTAGAGGAGGCTGAAGGTTTGGATATCGGCGAACACGGGATGGAAGCTTACACCGGGTTTGTGAAGGAAACGAGCTTGGACAACAGAAGTGAGAGCGGCTACGGCGTTTATGGTGGGGGTTCTGGAGGCAAGACTACCAAACTGTAGAGCGTGCGCTCGATCAATCAATTCAGCTTTCGTGTCCTAGATTAGCTATTTATCAGCTAATTCACGCCTTTATTCAGAAAAACCACAATCTGAAATAGCCGCTAACTTATGCCTGTCTATCGTTGTGCTCGCGTTTCAATCTTCGATGCGAACGCGGGCATAATTTTATTTTTAGTTGACAATCAAGCATCCAGGATACCCGCCACGTGATTCATTCCGAAAGCAGACTCAGGACCCAGAAATAAAAAACCTGTATCCGATAAAGGATCCCCCGAATTTATCCGTGGGGTCAATGCTTCAATTATTTAATCTAAAATCTACAATCTAAAATCTACAATCTAAAATCGATTGACCTTTAATGGCTGACATATGGCGTTGCACAATTTGAGGATGATTATGGTGGGGTGTCCCGCCTGCTGTGAAAATACACGCCTTGGGGCTACGAGAGTCCATCCGACAAAAAAATCAAAATCATCCCGCTATTATGCAACGCCTTAAATATAGTAGTTGGCGATTGCATGAGATGTGCGCCGCTAATTGGTAATTGGTAATTGAGAATCTGTAACTAACGAACTTTGCAAACTGGTGTATTGATTAGAGTTTACCGGCAATTGCTTTAAGTTCTTCAACGACGCGCTTGTTCTTGGGATTCCTACTGCCATCAAGGCGGGCGGAGACAACAGTGATTATTTCTAGTATATCTTTAGCTAAATCCTCGTCACAGCTAGTATTTTCGGTTTGATTTATAATCACTACCTCTGTCCCAAAGTGTTCGCACAAATTAAAAATTAGTTCAGAACCAAATCTCAGCAGTCTGTCTTTGTGAGTTAATACCAACCTTTCTACTTGATTGTCTGCGATCGCCCGAATTAGATGTTGTAAACCCCGCTTACTGTAATTAACCCCAGAACCTACATCCTCAATGATTTGGAATTGCCACCCCTGAGATGCACAAAACAATTCCAAAACTTGTTTTTGTCTGTCTAAATCATCTTTTTGGTTGTGACTGCTAACCCGAGCGTAAGCAATGGTTAAAGCGCCGTTGGGTTTTAAGCCGAGAAGATGAGCTACGTCATAGCGCCTGTGACCATTAGCGGTGCGTTCGGGTATTAGCTTGCCTTCGGCTTCCCACCGACGCAAGGTGGAAGCGCTCACACCTTTAAGTTTGGCTGCTTCAGTTATAGTTAATTTTTTCATTTTTGGATTTTAGCATCAGAAATGGGTAATTTCGGTAAGTTTTAGATATATTTTTGTCCGGGGATGCGGGTTGGACAAATCCGATTTATGTGCAAGAAAGTTTGGTAGGCAGATTTTTTATGGTAAAGTAGTGCGAAAAAGCAAAGTTCTGCATCGCCGTCGCGCCCAACACAGCACAGTGCTTGATTATTACAAGAATTGAGGCTTTAATTGAGCGGTTAAATTTGATGCAGCAATGAGTGCAAATTATTCGGTGTGACGCCTGCAAATAGCTTGAGTTTATGGAGAAGTTTGGAGGAGGTAGCAGAAGTAGAACTCATAAATCCCTCTTAGGGATGGAAGTTAGCCGATCGAAAACTGTTCCGGTTTGGGCTTTGCTATCTTTGGTGACGAACGGGGTACTGATACTTACAGTAGCTCAACTACTGCTGCGGGGAAACAACTTGACAGAAAGCTTCCCGGCAAGTGCTGCAGTGACGGCAGAAGCGGCCCAGGAACAAATTGGCCAACCGGCGATCTCTGCAAAGGCAGTGCTAGACGTGCCCGTTCCCGGGCCGCGACATAAATGGACTTACCAGCAGTGGGTGACGCAGTTGGGTCGCGAAGCTGAGGCGGCAGCGGCGAATCGACCATCAAGACTGAGTGTTTTGGCTGGGGATTCTCTCAGTATGTGGTTCCCGACCAAGCTGTTACCCGTCGATCGAATTTGGCTGAATCAAGGGATTTCGGGGGAGACTTCCGTGGGTTTGCTGAAGCGGTTACAGTTGTTCGATAGAACTGCCCCGGATACGGTGTTTGTGATGATTGGGATTAACGATTTGTTGCGGGGAAGCACCGACGAAGGGATTTTGGACAACCAGCGACAGATTATTCGCGATTTGCGGTGGGCACACCCCAAAGCACAAGTTGTTGTGCAGTCGATTTTGCCCCACAGCGGGGAACAAGCTACTTGGGAAAATCGCGATCGGCTGTTGGCGATTCCTAACAGTCGGATTAGGGCAATAAATCGACGGCTGAAAGAAATTGCTAGTTCGGAAAATGTTTTGTATCTGGATTTATACCCGCTGTTTGCGGATGCTGACGGCAATTTGCCAACTGAACTCAGCACAGATGGCTTGCACCTTAACGATCAAGGTTATCTGGTTTGGCGATCGGCCCTGCAACTGTTCGATCAGATGCAGTTGAAAAATTAGTCATTAGTCCTTAGTCATTAGTCATTAGTCCTTAGTCCTTAGTCCTTAGTCCTTAGTCATTAGTCCTTAGTCCTTAGTCCTTAGTCCTTAGTCCTTAGTCCTTAGTCCTTAGTCCTTAGTCCTTAGTCCTTAGTCCTTAGTCATTAGTCCTTACTCCTTAGTCCTTAGTTAGAAAAATAAAGGATGAAGTCATATTCTCCCCAACTCTCCCCCTCTCCGATTACTCTGCTATCACTGGCTATGTCAAGTATCGACTGATAGATTAAGAAATATGATAGTTAGCTATTTAGTATAGGGTGATACAGAATAACTGTTGCTACAAATGGTGCAATCCAAAAGGCATAGACCATTAGATTGATAGTGGACGAATTTAGATGAGTCCGGCTATACGAAGTCGGGGGGTTGAGGATTGGGAAATTATCTATTGAAGATTTGTTCCGCTAAAACAGGGACTTAAAACCAAATAACTATTGCATCTAAAATCCTCACATCTAAAATCGGCTCGGTCTTCCCTGAAAATTGCTGAGTATGAAAAGGTACAACTAACGTGATCAAAAAAAGTTTAACGATCGGCATCATGGCGCTGTGGCTGTTAAGCGGGCCGCTAACGGACAATGCCTTAGCTCAAGATGCTGCTGGTACTGCTCCTGCAGTGGTGGCGAATCCGATCGACAGCGGCGATACCGCCTGGATGTTGGTGTCATCAGCACTGGTATTGCTGATGACACCGGGGCTGGCGTTTTTCTACGGGGGGCTGGTGCGATCGCGCAACGTCCTCAACACCATGATGATGAGCTTAGTCATGATGGGAGTGATCGGCGTCACCTGGACGTTGTGGGGCTACAGTTTAGCCTTTGATGTCACCGCCAGCAACCTCGATGCTAAAGGGTTTGGTCAAGGGATCGAAAGCTTCATCGGCGGTTTCGACTGGATGTTCTTGAACAAGGTCACGGCGGACACACCAGATCCGATCGGCTACGCACCGACCATACCCCACCAAGTTTTCATGGTTTACCAGATGATGTTCGCCATCATCACTCCAGCCTTGATTTCCGGGGCGATTGTCGAACGGGTAACATTTAAAACCTATTTCTGGTTCGTACTGCTGTGGTCTACCTTCATCTACTCTCCTTTAGCCCACTGGGTTTGGGGTAGAGGCTGGCTGCAGGCGATCGGCTCTCTGGACTTTGCCGGCGGCACAGTCGTACACATTAGTTCCGGTGTTTCTGCGGTTGTCGCAGCTTGGATGATCGGGCCCCGCAAAGACCACTTGAACAAGCCCCACACCCCCCACAACGTACCCTACGTCTTGCTGGGGATTGGGATACTGTGGTTCGGCTGGTGTGGCTTCAACGGCGGTAGCGCTTTGGGAGCTGGTTCTTTAGCAACAGTGGCTTTTGTCACCACGATGATTTCTGCAGCCGCCGGGGGTTTAACTTGGACAATTGTGGAATGGGTTCTCAGAGGCAAACCGACAGCAGTGGGAATTGCTAGCGGTTTCCTCGCGGGATTGGTGGGAATCACACCTGCGGCTGGATTCGTGCTTCCAGTGGGAGCGCTTTTGATCGGATCGATCACTTCCGTTTGCTGCTTCTTTGCCGTTAGTTTCCGGGCTAAGCTGGGATTTGACGACTCTTTGGATACCTTCCCGATTCACGGCGTCGGCGGAACTATAGGCGCGCTTCTGACTGGCGTGTTTGCGACTAAAGCGGTTAACGCTGCCGGAAATGACGGGCTGTTTGCGGGGAATCCGGGGCTAATCGTGATCCAGTTTATAGGCATTCTAGTTACTTACGTGTTTGCGGCTGTGGGCACTTTTGTGATCCTGAAAATTTTGGAACAGTTTATGGAACTGCGAGTACCCTCATCTGCTGAAGACCAAGGTTTGGATATCGGCGAGCATGGGGAAGAAGCTTACGGTGAGGATTTTGCCGGCGGTTTTAGTTCGTTTGAATCGGGTTCTCCTTTTGCGCCGAAGAAGGTTTGAAGCTGATTTTCTGTGGGAGTTCGATCGTGTAGAGACTCAGGTATCTGGGTCTCTACGCTTTTTTTTGAGTTTTTTTTTAACGAACCGCGAAGGCGCGTTCATTCTTTCTTGGCTCTCAATTCAATGTGTCGATCGTATAAATAGCATATCCCCTCTTCGCTACTGAGCTAATAAGCCCGATCGCACCCCCGGCATTCTAAAATCAAAGGTAATTAACCTAGATTTCAACTCGATACCGCATGGATACTAAAGCTTTTAAACGATCGCTCCAACAGTCTGAAAACTACCACCGCAAGGGTTTCGGACACGAAGCTGAGGTAGCGGGTGTGATGCAGACGGCTTATCAAAGCAGTCTGATCCAGCAAATTCGCGACAATAATTACAGACTGGAACGCGGCGCAGTCACGATCCGACTCGCTCAGGCTTTTGGCTTTTGCTGGGGGGTGGAACGCGCTGTAGCTATTGCTTACGAGACTCGCCAGCATTTCCCCACGGAACGGATTTGGATTACTAATGAGATTATTCATAATCCGTCTGTCAATCAGCATTTGCGGGATATGGAAGTTGGTTTTATTGCTGTTGAAAAAGGGCAGAAAGATTTTTCTGTTGTCGATAGTGGCGATGTGGTAATTTTACCTGCTTTTGGAGCGAGTGTTCAAGAAATGCAGTTGCTTAATGATAAGGGCTGTAAGATTGTTGATACTACTTGTCCTTGGGTTTCTAAGGTTTGGAATACTGTTGAAAAGCACAAAAAAAAGGATTACACTTCGATTATTCACGGTCAGTACAAGCATGAGGAAACTGTTGCTACGAGTTCTTTTGCTGATAAGTATTTGATTGTGCTGAATTGGCAAGAAGCTGAATATGTCAGCAATTATATCTTGCATGGCGGCGATCGCGATGAGTTTCTTGCTAAGTTTAGTAAGGCTTGTTCTGCTGGCTTTGACCCGGACCGGGATTTAGAAATGGTGGGGATTGCCAACCAAACTACTATGCTCAAAACTGAGACAGAGAATATTGGCAAGTTGTTTGAAAAAACGATGATGCGGAAGTTCGGACCGGAGAATTTGAGCGAGCATTTTTTGAGTTTTAATACTATCTGCGATGCGACTCAGGAACGGCAAGATGCTATGTTGAGTTTGGTTGAGGAAAAGTTGGATTTGATGCTGGTGATTGGGGGTTTTAATTCTTCTAATACTACCCATTTGCAGGAAATTGCGATCGACAAAACTGTTCCTTCTTATCACATTGATTGTGCGGAGCGCATTTTACCGGGAAATCGGATCGAACACAAGCCTTTGGGGGGAGATTTGGTCGTAACTGAAGGTTGGCTACCGGATGGTAAAATTGTAGTCGGCGTGACTTCGGGTGCTTCTACGCCTGATAAGGTTGTTGAAGATGCGATCGATCGCATTTTCGCGATGAAAGCAGCGGCTGCGATTGTGTAATTATATTGTTTCGGCACTGCACTCGGAATCCTATTTTTCTCAGTGCAGGGCGAGTGTTTCTTTGCGAGTGCAATCGAGGCGATCGCACTCGCAAAAAGATATAATTCCGATGTTAAACTAATTTCAACCCCTTAATTCTCCCCAATTACCCGATCGCTCGCATTTCTGATTTCTCATACTCTTCACCCGCGTCATCACCTCTGTGAATTTCTCCCTGCCTCCCACAGATTATTTTTTAAATAAAATATTAAAAATTCGCCTTTTTTTTTGGGGTAAAAAGCTTGACTTTGCTAGATTGACAAGGTATTATTTAATAATCGGAATAGTGACAAAATTAAAATTTATGTCACCACTCCCATTATCTAAAATATACCCCAAAAATCAACAGGAGTCAATAGGTAAAAACTCTTTTCTTTGCGCCGCAATTTGAAACTGCCCAAGGAACAGGAACGATACAAAAATCTATGCAAAAAAAGGCGAATTAAGCTTTTCAGGCTATCCTAGATTGTCTGGTGTCTGCCTGAATCACGAGACGCAAGAGAGCGATTTAGGCCATCTCAGACTTAAGGGGGATGCGAGGAAGATGGAGACTAAACTAGAAACAAGATTGATCGCACATTTGAACCTTAAATTTATAGGCTTTAGTCGCCGTCTCTGACCGCGCCAAAAACTCGAGTAGTCTTAATCCAGCTCAAATAAAAAAAAGCAGGACTCGCGTGCCATCATTTCATGAAACAATCCCTGACTCGCCAAATCACCGCAGGTATCGGAATGGCCGTGGCGCTGCTGATTTTCAATGCGACTACTTCCTATCGCAATACTCTCAAGTTAGTCGAAAACGAACGCTGGGTGGGCCACACTCACCGAGTTTTAACCGAACTAGAAGCTACGCTTTCCACCTTAAAAGATGCTGAAACCGGACAGCGCGGTTATTTGGTGACGGGAGAAGAACGGTATTTAGAACCCTATCACAGCGCGATCGCCCGCATCAACGAGCAAGTAGTCGGATTGCAGCAGCTAACGGCTGAAAATAAGCGGCAGCAACAGCGCATTCGCAACTTGAAAATTGCGATCGACTCTAAATTAGCCGAACTTGAAGGAACCATCAATCTGCGACGAAAAAAAAACTTAGAAGCAGCCCTGCGGGAAGTAAAATCCGGTAGGGGAAAGCAAATCATGGGCGCCATTCGGCAGCAGATAGCCGCCATGACTGCGGAAGAAACTCAGCTATTGCAGCAGGGCGCCCGAGAATCTAAAAAAAGCGCTAATTTGACAATCCTGACTTTTACCGTTGCCACTTTAGTAAATTTCCTGTTCATGGTGGTGGTTTACTATTTGGTGAAGCGCGATCGAACTTTGCGCGACAATGCCGAAATCAAGCAAAATCAACTCTTAGAACAGCTAGAACACGATCGCCACTCCCTACAATTAACCGAAGAAAGTTTCCGCCGCGCCATTATCGAGGCACCGCTGCCCATTATGCTGCACGCTGAAAACGGAGAAGTTTTGCAAGTTAACTCCGCTTGGACAGAATTCTCAGGCTACCAACACTCAGAAATTCCCACAATTGAAGATTGGACAGAAAAAGCTTACCACAACCGCAAATCGCTAGTGCAAGCAGATATCGATCGGCTGCACCAATTAAACGCGCGCATTTCTGAAGGCGAATATATGATAGGACTTACGCATTGACAAAATAACCAAATAGTGCATTGATAAAGAGGGAACGTCTACTAACGGGTATCGGACAATCAGAAAAATAACTAAAACCTCGACAGCGCAATGCAATAAGGACATTTACACCTTATTTTTACTCTCAGAGCCAAAGTTTGGGGGGTGCAGTAGGTTAGCAGAGATATTAGGAGACGTTTCCCATTCAGGGCGTCAATCGCTTTTTGTTGAGAGAGAGATATGAACCGAAAGATTTATTCGAGATCATCGAGAAATTTATCAACTTAGAAGGGGGAACATTGAGTGTTGACGATACTATAGAAAAACTGTACAGTGAACCCAAACATACGGAATTAATTAGCTATTTTTGGTCAGGTAAATACCATACACCGATCATTGAATTGAATTTAATCACGCTATATTATAGTGATAATTACGGTAACTCAGTGCAAATTAATTACAGAATTTATGATAAAAGAGAGGGTAAAACCAAAAACGATTATTTTAGAGAAATGGTGATAGGAATCAGAGAATGGGGAGTGAAACCAAGAATAGTAACGGGAGATAGTTGGTATTCAGGAGTAGAAAACTTAAAGTTTTTAAGAAACCAGAAGCTGGGTTTTCTATTCGGAATTGAAAAAAACATAATTGTCTCAAATGAGCCGCAAAAGTATTGCCAGGTAAGGACTTTAGAGATTCCTGATGAAGGATTAGTGACTCATTTGAAAGAATTTTGGTTTATAAATTTGTAAAGGTGCGACTTTAAAAAAGAAGACTCTAGACATTATATTTTATATCTGCCAGAGCCCGAAAATGTCAAAGAGACAACCCGAAGTGAATTTATTACAATTCACGATATTCATTGGGGCATTGAAACCTTTCATAGAGCTATAAAACAAGTCTGTGGAATTTGTCGGTTCATGGTCAGAGACACCTTCGCGATCAAGACTCACATATTTTGCTCACTTCACGCATTTATTAAATTGGAGTTGATGCGCTCTCAAAAGATAATTAGCAATTGGTATGAAGTCCAAAGGAATCTATTCACTTTAGTTGTCCGTGAGCATATTTTGGCGAACCTTAGCAGTGATGGCATGATCGAGAATACATAGATAATGTTTTTTGTCAATGCGTAAGTCCTAGACAGGTAAATCGGTGCGATCGAGCGGCGTGGTTTGGGATATTACCGATCGCAAATTATCGGAAGCCCGGGTGCAAGAAAGCGAGGAAAACTTGCGCTTTGCCCTAGAAGCAGCTAACGTGATCGCTTTTACCTGGGATGTGGCATCGGGGGAAGTCCGCCGTTCGTCCAATGCCGAAACACAAATGGGTTTGGGTCCAGACAGCACCTTTGGTACTTTTGAGCAAAAAAAGAATGCGGTGCATCCAGAAGACCGTGAAAGGTTTTTGGCAGATGTGGATGCAGCACTCAGTGGCACGGGAGTTTACGAGTCGGAATACCGCAAACTGATCCCCGACGGCTCAGTGATTTGGCTTCACGACAAAGGGCGGGTGGTTTTTGACGCATCGGGTAAACCCCTTCGGCTGTTCGGCGTGGCGATCGACATTACGGATCGCAAACAGTTAGAATACGACCGCTCGCGCGCGTTTGCCCGCCAGCGGTCGTATTTGCGCCGCCTGCAAAAGTTAACCTCTTTCCGCCAAGCGGATGCTACGATTACTCGGAATTATAGCGGTTTGGGGCTGGGTCTGGCGATCGTCCGGCAGTTGGTGGAACTCCACGGCGGCACGGTTTGGGCGAGCAGTCCGGGACTGGATATGGGATCGACTTTTACTTTCCGTCTCCCTGCGATGCAGGTAAATTCGATCGCCGGCGAGGAAGCGCAGGTGTTGGCTGGCGCTGGTAATTTACTGGGAGTTAAGGTTTTGCTGGTTGATGACGAGGTTGATTCGCGGGAATTTATGAGGTTTGTCTTGGCGGATTCCGGGGCCGCTGTCAGGGCTGCATCGTCTGCTGCTGAGGCGTTTGAGGTGGCTTCGCAGTTTGGGCCGGATGTTGTGGTCAGCGATATCGGAATGCCGGAGGAAGACGGCTATTCGCTCCTACGAAGGCTGCGTTCTTTGAACACGCAGACAGGGAAATTTTGGGCGATCGCTCTGACGGCTTATGCTACGGATGAAGACTGCGATCGTGCTTTTGCTGCGGGTTTCGATCGGCATCTGTCTAAACCTGTGCAACCCGATGTCTTGGTAGAGACTATAGTCAAGTTGAGGCAGCAAGGGCGAACCACTTAAAAATTTCTCTTAATAAATGGTAAATGGTAAATGGTAAATGGTAAATGGTAAATGGGAATTGTGTTTGTAGTGGCGACTTTAATCCTCGTAAAACTCGCTGGCACTTGCCTTCCTCACTACCAATCTATAATGCTGATTTTACCGAACACGACCTGATTAACCCGACTGGATATCGACGGAAATCGCTCAACTGAGAAATATAAAAATTTGTATTTTTCAAACTATTCAACTTCTGCTTGTGGGGCTTTGCTTCTAGCTCGCCTAAAATATGCAATTTCTATGCCGATTAGGTGATTGGTTTGTGTTAATATGCTAAAATATTAAACAACCACGCGGTAATAATTAGGTGGACAAACTTCAGACAGATATAGAGGCAATTTACTCTCAAATTGAGGAATTGCGCCTGGAACGCCAGCAGCTTAGTATTGCCGATGTTGTCCCAGCAGGTGATTCGCCCCAAGCGATCGCCGATGCTTATCGTCGTCACGCGAGGGAAACAGCACAAGTGTCGGCAGAAGTCAAGGGTATAGATGACGCGATCGCGGCTCTGTCTGCTCAACTGAGTCAGAAACAGCAGCAGTCGGTAAAGTTGCAAAGAATCACTCCGATGGAGGAGCAAGTTGAAGAAGGAAGATTACTAGCTCAGGGACACGCGGAACGGATTAATGAACTGGCGGCGGAACTGGCGGCGGAAGTGAAGGGACTCAAAGCTATCGCCGACCAAATTAGTCCCAGCTACTGGCAGGTTTATTACAAGCCTTTTATTACTGGTTTTAAGAGTATTTCTGTTCCCTACGTGCGATCGGACGGGGATGTTTGGACTATTGTCAATCGAGTAGTTTAGAGAGGCTGCGGGAGCAGAAATAATCAGCGCTCAAGACAATTTTTTTCCTGTCCCTATTCCTCTACCTCAACCTCGCAGCAATTGCTTAATAGTGCCGACCAATTCTTGAGGGTGAAATGGCTTGGCGATGTAAGCGTCGGCTCCTTGTTTCATTCCCCAATAGCGATCAAACTCTTCGCTTTTGCTAGAGCACATTACCACCGGCAAATTTTGGGTTTTAGGGTCGCTTTTGAGCCTGCGACAGACTTCGTAGCCGTTCATCCGGGGCATCACGATATCCAGAACCACTAAATCTGGGCGGTTAGCCTTGATTTGCTCTAGAGCTTCTACGCCATCACTCGCTACCGTGACGTTGAGTCCTCTACCTTTGAGCAAGTCGGCGATCATCTCCCGCAGAGTGACGCTATCATCAACAACCATAACTGTACTCATAGAATAATCCCTACCAAGTTTCTGGGTTGAAACGTTCACATTAACGTTTACACTAACGTTCACCTTCAAAGGTGTCTTTTCCTGATTGAGATTGCGCTCTGCTAAATGTAGTTTACCCACTTTTGCTGATTTCTCAATCATTTTCTGAGTAATTACAGCAAAATTTAAAGATCCGCGCAACCTCGGTTGACACACGAGGCTATGTCCGTTAGTCTATCATTTTCTTTCTCAAATGGTACTATTATCAAAAAATCAGGGTATAGCTTGGTTATGCGTTTCCCGTTGAGGACGGCGGCGCTCGGCCACCTGCATCAACATTTCTCTAATTAGGATTTTTCGTACCTAAAGCGGATAGTTTTTGGTCGTAGAGCGTGTCTAAAACGACCGGGCGCTGGCGGTAGCTGTGACCGGTGTTTTTGCAGCCATTAGCAACGATTCCCAAGACGGAAGCTCCAGAAATTTTTAATTCTTCTAAAACTTTGCGAACTTGCGATCGGTCTGTTTGCCCAATTTGGACGACCATAATCGTAGCGTCTGTGCGAGCTGCGATCAAGTGGGTGTCTGCCAAGCCTGCTAATGGCGGGGTGTCATAAATTACTAAGTCAAAAAATGCTTGAAATTGCTCCATCAGATACTGCATTTTTTTGGAAGAAAGAAGCTTGATGGGATCGGGGGGAATTTGACCTGCGGTGAGTACGAACAAATTTTCTTGGTTCGGGACTCGTTGAATCGCGTCGTTGAGGCTGAGATCTGTGGAGATGGCATCGCCCAGGCCACGCACGTTTGGCAGTCCTAACTTAGCGTGCAGTTGCGGGCAGCGCAAATCTGCATCTACTAACAATACTCGCTGTCCGACTGCTGCTGCTGTGGCGGCCAGGTACAAAGCTACTGTAGATTTGCCGTCTCCGGCTACGGCTGAGCCGACTAAGAGCGATCGAATTGCCGTGCCTGCACTCAGTAAGTGAATGTTCGTGTAGAGCGATCGAAATGCTTCTAAAAATTGATAGTCCAAGTCGCTCAAAATACTTGGGCCCCCGCTCATAGAACCAGTATGTCTAGCTTCGCCCGGTTCGACTACTTCGACTTTCGAGTTCGATCGAGCCGATGTTAGTTTCCTCTGTCTGGCTGGCGGTCTGCGCTTGACTTTTTTGGTAAACGGAATTACCCCGAGTATTGGCAATCTTGTGGCCATTCTCAGTGATTCAGGAGTGTGGAACACAGTATTTAGTACCTCTACCAGCAAGCCGACTGCTATGCCCAGCAGACTGCTTAAAATTACTGCCAGCACTAACTGTTTTCTGGTTTGTTTGACGGTAGCTGTTATAGGGTTGCCGAATTTGTCTCGCGGAATTTCCGGAGGATTTATCAGCACCCAGGGTATTTGCTCCTGAGCCGCATCAATTCGCAAGGCTTCTCGTTTTGCCAAGAAGTCCGACAAACTCTTAGTAACTACTTGCAGTTCCCGCTGTAAATTGTCGTATTGTCGGGTTGTAACTGAAAAGTTTCTAATTTTTTGGTTGAGAGCATTTTGCAAAGCGGTCATTTCACGATCGCGCGCTTCTATTTCTTTGATTTGGGTCTCTAAATTTCCCATCACCACTTCTTTTGCTTGTTGAGTGGCGGTTAAAATAAGTTCTTCCCGACTTTTTCGCAGCGCTAAAACTGGCAAACTGTCTTCTCTGTACTGAGCTAATTTCATTGACAATTCCGAGTCTATTCTCTGAATTTGACCTAAGAGTCCGCCGTAAGCTTGTCCTTGGGTAATCAGCAGCCCCTGGGGATTATTTTCCTTGAGTAGTTTTTCATAGCTTTGGTAGAGGTTTCGCATCCCTTTTAGCTGAACTCTGATTTCTACTTGCTTACCCCGAATGCTTTGAACTTGTTCAGACAGAGATTTTCCCTCTATCTGAGGTTCAAACAAGTTGCTCTGCTGCCGCAGTCTTTGGACTTGCAGTTGCAGAACTTCCACTCTTTCTCGGAGCTTGGGAAGCTCCGTATCTATAAATTTAATACCTTGATTAATGCCCATCAGCCGTTGCTGCAAGCTGTAGTCTAGATAAGCTTTAGAAATTTTGTCCAATACGCTGTTAATTTTTTTTATGTCTGCATCTTTGTAGCGAACTTGTAAAATTTTTGTGCCTTGCTGTTTGCCATCTTTCGTGTAGCTGATGCGGTTGATGGACATTTTTGAGATCAGTTCCGTATAGGTCATTTTGGGATACCACGCTCGCAATTCCTCAAGCACGGGCTGCATCAATTTGGGGCTACGCAAAATCCTAATTTGGGTTTCGTAGTCTACTAAGCTAATTCCTTCTATATTAATTCTTGCTAAGTCGGCAGCTTGGGTGTTGTTTAATTGTTTGGATAGCAAACCTTCAGCAGTGGCTGGTTCTACCAACAGGGAAAAGGAGCCTTCATACTCGACCGTTATGCTTTTAGAAGTGGCGACGATCGCTGTTCCTGCCAGGGCGCTCAAAGCAATGGTGGCGGCTGCCATGACCGGGAAGCGACGGCGCACGACGCCTAAGAGCCAGGACAAGTCTAGCTTTTCTTCTTCTCTCTCCTCAACAAAGTTATCTCTGTAGTTCTGAGCCGATAACTCCGGCAGTTTGCCATTCGATTTAGGTGTGAAGGGTTGGTAATCTTGTCTGCTATCCATATTCAGCCTGGGTATTTTTGAGGTTGATATTTTTGAGGTTGATATTTTTGAAGCGGCCAGGTCGCGGCTGGGTAATCTTATTGTTTAGTTTATTCTAGCCTTTGCCAGGAATTATTCACCTCACCCGCCGCCTTCTTACCTGAATAAAAATCGGAGAACGTTTATAAAATTTAACACTCCCGTCGCAGGCCCGACAGGTCCGATGACAGCGTTCATGCGATCGACAAAATTGACGAGACCCCTGCGAGATACGATAATCATGTCGTTGTTGCGAAGTTGAGGATTGGTTTCTTCGTTAATTCCTTGAGTTAAATTGACTTCGATCGTCCGTTTAGTAGCTGTACCGTCGTTATTGAGGCGGACTAGCTCAACTTTATCTCTTCTAGCTCTGGTATTCTCGTACCCAAAAAATCCTCTGGAAATTAAAGCTTGATTCAGCGTGGCATTAGCTGGGAGCCTCAAGGGATCGAGGGATGTTCTCAGTTCTCCTACTACATAAACGTTAATGCCGACGGGGGCAAAGTTAGTGTTCGCGAGCACACCAGCTTCTGCAGGGTTGACGATCGTAGCTTTGGGCACGATGATCGTGTCTCCCTCCTGGAGGATGGTATCTTGGGCGCCGTCCCCGGACTCTAGGAACTGCCACAGGTTGACTGGGATAATTTGTTCGCCTCTTCTGGTGACGCGCCGCACTTGGATTTGCCGGATGTCGGCATCGGATGTGATGCCGCCAGCTAGCTGAATGGCCCGGATGACGGTGGGGAAACCTTCGCGGCTGAGGTCGTTTGTGGTGTTGCCACCGATGACGACGTAAGCCCCAGGGCGGTTGACTTGACCAACGATGGAGATCGATCGAGGTTTTTCTGGGGGTGGCGAAAAGTTAGCCGTCGCAAATTGACGAGCTTCTGCTTGGTTGAAGTTAGCGACTGTGGGAATCACGATTGTGTCTCTGTCTTGCAAAATAATGTCTTGAGAGATGTCTCCTTCTTGCAAGAATTTCCACAGGTTGACGTTGAGCACTTGATCGGGGCCGTCTCGTTGAGGACGGCGGACGCGGATGTTGCGGATGTCGGCGACACCCGTGACGCCTTCTGCGAGTCTGAGCGCTTGGGTGACGGTGGGGTACTGGACACTCGGCGAGGCTCCCGGGCCAGGAGTTAGGGTGATGATGAAGTTTCCGGGCCTAGTGACTTCTCCGATGACGCCGACGTTGAGGGGGCGGGCGGCGACGAGGCTGACTGTGACTATGGGGTCTTTGAGGACGCGGCGGTAGCCGTTGCGGATGATGTTGGTGGCTTCTACTAAGGTGCGGCCGCGGATGGAGACCAAGCCGATCAGGGGCAGGTTGACTGAACCGTCGGAAAGGACTTCGTAGCCGCGGCTGAGTTCGGGTACTTCGAGTATTTCTACTTGGATGCGATCGCCGCCGCCGAGTTTATAGCTTTCCGGCGCTCTCCTAACGGGCGCAACGGTCTGGGCTTGGTCTGCGCCTAGCGGGATGGGAAGTTGTGCCGGGGTGCTTCTGGCATCAGCGAGGACACTGGAACCAAACAAGACCAGACCCACAACCGACGGGGCTATCTGTCTTGGAAAATGGGTGTTAACCATAAGCCACCTAATTTTATTGACTATGATTTATATAAGTGTAGCCTTTTTAGTGCTAGGTAAAAAGCTCATTATTTTAAGCGATCGGCGAAAAAAGGATGCTGTATTTTTGCTTTATCCCTAATTTCTGTGTTAGCGTGGTTGCGGGTTGACGGCTATATTTTATATCTAGATAATTTGCTCTTGTTTCGGATAAAGGAAAGCAATTATGACTGAACCAGTGTCTCTACCAAATATGCTGAAAGAGCTAATTTTAGGTAGTTCTTCATTGACATGGATGCTAGTTGCTATAGTCGCGATCGCAACTATACTATTATTTCAATTCGCTAGCTATAAAAAAATAGGTTTGGCTTTAGAAAAAAGCTTTGCTGGTCTTTATATTTTTATCTCTCCCTTTCTGACACAACCTCCTTTTAATTACTTGCATTTTGTTAACTTGAAAGATCCAGAAGGTGGTATATTAAAACTAATACCTTATTTTTTTTACCCCTGGGTAGTCTTCATCTTAAGTTCAAGAGTTAAAATTTTTAGTAGCAATTTTATAGAAAAATTTTCCCAAATATTGATAATGAATCCTTTTTTTTTACTTTATACATTAGTTCCATTACTGTCTACATTATGGTCTATAGTTCCTGAAGAAACACTAAAAGCAGGACTAGCTTTTTCAGGATTTACTGCTTTTGGGTTTTACATTGCAGCGCAATATAAATGGGAGGATTTATCTCGTTTCTGGCGGTGGGGATACACGGCAATCGGTTTGGCAAGTTTTGTAATGAAACCCCCGGGAGCAGGCAATTTTGTTGGCTTAACCCAATCTAAAAATTCTTTGGGGGGAGTCTTAGCTCTCTGTACGGCATTTTGGTATTTGCATTATTCTCAAGGAGCTAAAACTCAGAAAGAGCGTTGGATTGCTTTGGGAATGATGTTCTTTTCATTCTACCTAGTAAGGGCTAATAAATCGGGCTCGGCTCTAGTGATTACTATCATATTAATAATTGCAGTGTCGTCACTAAATTTTCTAAAAAAATTAAGTTTTCAGTGGGCCTTTACTGCGATTATATGTTTCCTGGTGGTCAGCATAATTATGACTGTTTTTATAGTAGACAACCTAGAGGATATTATTGTAGGTGGGTTAGGCAAGGACTTGACTCTAACGGGGCGGACAGAATTCTGGCCACAGTTAATGGCTGCGGTCAATCAGCGCCCCTGGTTTGGCTACGGATACGATGGATTTTTTCAACAAGATAAGTTAGGAGCGGGTACTCCTGCTTATTTTATTTATACTACTAATGGATTTCAACCGAAAAATCCTCACAATGGGGGGATAGGGATCTTGTTAGCCTTCGGTTGGCCGGGATTAATTTTAATGATGACTTCCTTGCTGCTCAATTTAGCTTACGCAGTTCGGTATTTGAGTCGTAGCACTCTGGAAGAAGCGGGAATACCTATTTGTTTTCTAGTCTCTATTATTATAAGCAACATCACAGAAAGTTATATTATAGAGATAGCAAATCCTTGGCTGAGTTACGCAATGTTGACGGTTCGACTTGCGATAGATAATGCTAACAATAGTTCTAACAGTAGCACCAGTAACGCTCAAAGGCGTTCTTTAGCTCGCACTGTCCATTGAAGTAACCTTTATTGGGCGGAGGGTGGGTCAAGTTGTGGTATGTTGTTATAGGATCAACCAGTCTAGTTTTGCTAGATTGCCTACCCTGCCAGAACCGCGTTTGTGTTTTGTAAAGATTTAAAATATTCTGATGCTCGATAAGTTAACTGCGGTCAGTCAAAAGCTCGGCCCTAATCTGCGCCAGGTACTCAGCAACATAGCTTGGCTGTTCACTGACCAAATCTTGCAGATCGGTCTAGGTCTGTTTGTAGGTCTTTGGGTGGCTCGCTATCTTGGTCCGACACAATTTGGATTGCTCAATTACGCGATCGCCTTTGTGTCGCTGTTTAGTTCGGTGGCAACGATGGGGTTGGGTACTCTGGTAGTCAGGAATATCGCTCGCGACCCAGAATGCAAAAATGAGACCCTGGGAACTGCCTTCGGACTGCAATTTACTGGTGGCTGCATCACTTTGTTGTTAACTGTCACCGTGATTGCGCTACTCAAGCCCAACGACACTCTGACTCGGTGGCTGGTAGGTATCATCGCAGCAGGAACTATCTTTAATGCTTTTGAGGCAATCAATTTTTGGTTTCAGTCCCAAATCCAGTCAAAATATACAGTGTTGGCTAAAAATTCAGTATGTTTTTTAGTTGCTGCTGTCAGAATTGGGTTAGTGACAATTAAAGCCCCCCTGCTTGCCTTCGCCTGGGTTCGATTGGGAGAGGTGGCATTGGTAGGAATCGCTTATGTATATTTTTATAAGCTTACGGGGAATAAAATTAAGGATTGGCATTTTAGTTGGGAACGGTGTAAGGAACTGCTATCGGAGAGTTGGCCGATAATTTTGTCTGGATTGGCAGTTTATGTGTACTCAAAAACCGATCAGATAATGCTCGGTGCGATGAATCAAAATGCTCAACTGGGCTATTATGCTGCAGCTGTTAAAGTTTCGGAAATCTGCGATTTCTTGCCGATGATCATATCCAGCTCTATTTTTCCCAAATTAGCTAATTTGAGAAAGACAAATTATGAAGAATATCTAAATAAATTTCAAATTTACTCGGATATTATGATATTTTTATGGTTGGCAGTGGCGATACCAATCTCATTACTTTCTCCCTGGATAGTGCATCTGCTTTACGGGGAGAAATATGCGAAGTCAGCAGCGGTACTGGCAATCTATGTTTGGGCGCAATTTGGTAGTAACTTGGGAGTAGCACGGAGTACATATTTGAACATAGAAGGTCAGTTACGCTACGGTCTTTACTTGACTGTAGTCGGATCTATTTTTAATGTAGCGTTGAACTTTTGGCTGATTCCTAAATATGGAGCTTTTGGAGCAACTGCAGCTACTCTGATAACTTATTTTTACGTGATTATATTAGTCAATTTCTTGATTAAGGAATTGCGGCCCTTCGGAAATTTCATCTGGCGCTCCCTTAACTTATACAAGGCCGCTTGTAGAATCAGAGGATTAGTAAAGTGATTCAAATTAAACCTAAAATCGAACAGCGCTCGAATTGCCCCTATTGTGGAACAG
Source organism: Microcoleus sp. B9-D4 (assembly GCF_036705105.1). Taxonomy (NCBI): domain Bacteria; kingdom Bacillati; phylum Cyanobacteriota; class Cyanophyceae; order Oscillatoriales; family Microcoleaceae; genus Microcoleus; species Microcoleus sp. B9-D4. The sequence goes on along the minus strand of NZ_JAUBTS010000002.1, from coordinate 194,158 downwards.
AACTTAATCCCAAAAATGTTCTGTGGCACGGTATCCACATTGTTCTAGACTCTAAGTGCGAGGGATGCGCCAGCGAGATAATCGACGATTTGAGAGTAGGTCATGGAGTGAAAAACTACATCCAAGTTAATTTAATAAAAGGAGAAATTTTTGCAGCCGATGCTTACAAGAAGGAATGGTTAGGCAAACCATTACTTAATTCACTCCAAAATCCTCAACCAGAAAAACTTGAGATTGTAAAAGAAATTTTTAAACCCTGCAATCGGGTAATTATCTTAAACTGTATAGATCATCTTTATGGTCACTCCCTGCTCAAGTTGCTCAATGCACAAAGGCACTTAGAATGCAACTCTGACTACGGGTTAGTTGTGATAGTTCCTAAGTTCTTAAGGTGGATGGTTCCCGATGAAGTTGCAGAAATCTGGACAGTACCTATTTCTTTAAAAAATGGTCAGAATTACTATCCCAGTTTCGCCGAGTTTGTTGAAGAAGAAACTAAACGCTTTGATAAAATTTATGTCAGCGAAGCTCATTCTCATCCCAGTCAGTTCGACATCACGCGCTTTACTAGAGTTCCCAAACATAACTTTGAGAACAAAGAAATAAAAATTACTTTTATTTGGCGCGAAGATCGTTTATTACTTAACCGTTGTTTGCTGTTTCGAGTGCTTAAAAAAATCGATCAACAAGCAATGTCACTGCCATTGCAAAATTTAAAAATTCAGCAGTTATTTGAGAAGATAAAGTTGCAAGTACCAGAAGCACAATTTGCAGTGGCTGGCCTGGGAACAAAAACTAAGTTCCCAGAATGGATTGAAGATTACAGGGTAGATAGTTTTAATGAAAAAATTGAAAAGGAGATTTGCCACCTTTATTCAGAAAGCCGCTTAATAATTGGTCTTCACGGCTCCAATATGTTGCTACCGTCTGGTCATGCTGGTATGACAATTGATTTGATAGATGAGCGGTGGGGAAACTTTGCCCAAGATATTTTATACCAAGAAAGCGACCCTAGAATGGCTACTTTTCGCTATAGATTTTTGCCCTATCAGACTAGCAATGATACACTGGCATTCATAGCGGCTGTGATGCTTCTGAAGTGGTCTAAGTTTAAATCCCAGATGACTGCTGATGTTATATAACGTCCGGCTAATTAGACATACTACCGAACCCGCTAGAATTCAACTATTTTCCGTGTTATAAATATGGATGAACTTGTCAATGTTGTGAAAGTCTTTGACATTTTTTCTTAACCATTGTTCATCCTTGTCCCACCACTTAAACTTCAGCAGAAAATCAATCTTTTGTTCATCAAACCTATAGCGAATAAGTTTGGCGGGAATTCCTCCACAGATAGCATAAGGTGGCACATCTTTGGTGACAACGGCTCCGGCTGCGATAATGGCTCCATCACCAATAGTTACACCATCTACAACAATAACATTTGAGCCAATCCAAACATCATTGCCGATATGGACTGTTTTTTCCTCTTCTTCAAAATATTTTTTGTCTACAAAGGTTGTCCCTACTAGTATGTTGGGCGAATAAAATATCGGATGGCTTGAAACAAAATCTCCCACAGGATGTACGCCTAAGCGAATGATGCAGTTTGGCCCAATCGAACAAAAATTGCCGACAACACCATTGAAAATTCGCGTATTATCGCGTACATAAGTGTAAGAACCAATGGTAGAATCTTCTATGGCTACGCGACTAGACACACTAACATTGTGACTGATAGTTGAATTGGTAACCAAAGCCATATAGTCTTGATAAAAATTATTATATTTAAACTTGTTTTTCCACCAATTGACTAAAAATCGCAGATATTCAGTGATCGGATTTTTGAGTAGAGATCTGAGAAATGTTGAGATTTTAGACATGGTTACTAATTACTTAGTGAAGGTTAAATATTGTCTTCCCACATAGCTTATTTAATTTTTTCTTAATGCGCCTGATTAATGGGGGATGATAATCATAAAATGTATCTTGAGTGAATTGATCGGCTACAAAATTTCGGATCGCGTGGTTGGGATGCCTTAAAGGAAAGGTCATTGCTTCCGTTGGCATATTACTGTATATACTATCTTCTCCTGAAGTATGGGTGGCTTGACTGCCAAATCCAATATTAGAAATTAAATTGTTTTCGGGAATAATAGCAAGTCCATTTTGAACCCAACAAGTAAAAAGCCATCTAAAAAACCAATTGTTGAGGGTTCCATCATAGGAAACTTGAAAAGCACTATCCCAAACTTTTACAGATTGAGGATTAGCTAATAAATTTTCGAGAAAACCTGCTTCCCGAAGTTGAGGCCATAACTTCATGTCAACATCATAGTATTGCCATGCTCGGCGCCAAGTCGCCCATCCCCAACAGTTACTAAAACGGGAAAAATAGTAACTGTCTTCTGTTCTTTTTCTCCCAAATTGTAAATTTACACCAGCGATTGACATAATCCGTTTGTCATCTCGATAATGCTCTAATAACTGTTCACAAAAAGGGAAGAAGTTCGGGTGTGGCAAACAGTCATCTTCGAGAATAATTGCTTCCTCTACGGTATTAAATACCCAGTCGAAACCGCTAGAAATGCGATCTTTGCAACCTAAATTAATCTCTGAATAATTTTTCATAACTTCACAGTCCCAATCGACCCGATCGATAATTGCACGTACAGCGGCGCACTTTTCAGCTTCCCCAGGTTTGTTGGCACGAGGGCCGTCAGCAATTACTAACAGCTTAGGGGGTTTAACTTTTCGAATCGCCTCGAAGACTTTTTCAGTAGTATCCACTCGATTGAAAACCACAAAAACAATGGGAGTTTTTGTATGATAATGTGGCATTTAAACTGTTCAACTCCTACGAGTATAAATATTTTTGCTTAGTAGAACTCATCAATATTGTGAATGTGCTAGGAAGCTTGCAGGCTTCGCTTGTTAACTTAAGTTCTAAATTCCAATTTATCACCAAAAAGTTCGCGGGTCAACTATAATACAGCAATAGTTTACCCAGACAGACTTCTAGGACTGACGCTGTTAAACTCTAAAACCTTGATACCCCACCCCGTTGCCCAAGTGGGGAACTCTTAAAGCCCCCTTGTGCAAGGGGGGGAGCGACTGCGTAAGCCCTAATTTCATTTTTGTAGCGACGGTTGCAACCGCCGAGCGAGTGGGTAAATAAAACACTGTTACTTTTAGCCTTACCTATCGTTAAAAACCGCAATACAGGGAAGAATGAACCGTACTAATATCGCCGTCCTTTTAACTTGCTTCAACCGCAAACAGAAAACATTAGCTTGCTTAGAGGCTCTTTTTAACCAGGCACTTCCAGCCAATGTAGATATTTCCACCTATATAGTCGATGATGCCAGTACCGACGGTACCAGCGAAGCAGTTCACCAAGCCTACCCTCAAGTCAAGATTTTTCATGGGGATGGCAATTTATTCTGGAACGGCGGAATGCGCTTTGCTTTCACCGAAGCCATGAAGGACGATCCCGACTACTACCTTTGGCTGAACGACGATACAATTATGTATCCAGAAGCCCTTAAAACCTTATTAACAACCAGCAACCAACTCGCTCAAAAAGGAGAAACAAAAGCCATCGTCTCCGGTTCTACCTGCGATCCCCAAACTGGTAAAACTACTTACGGTGGCGTGGTGCGAGACCACCCCATTCTTCCCTTTCGATACCGCCTCCTAGAACCCACTCAAGAAGCTCTACTTTGTAGCACAATACATGGCAACTGCGTTCTACTTCCTCGCAATGTCGTCCAGCTTGTGGGCAACCTAAATCCTGCTTTTGTCCATTATATTGGCGATTGGGATTATGGTTTACGAGCGAGGCAGAAAGGATGTACAGTTTGGATCGCTCCCGGTCATTTAGGAACTTGTTCCCTCAACCCACAGGTGACAAAAACCGCCGCCAAAAATTTGAGCGAAGGGTTAGATAAAATGAACACGCCGAAAGGTTTATCCTTTAAAGATGCGACCCTGCAACCGCCTGGAGAATGGAAAGTATTTACTCAGCAGCATGGTGGTTGGTTGTGGCCAATATATTGGCTGCTACCTTATCGAAGGTTAGTTTGGTTTTCAGTGTTGAGTAAACTAGGATTGACTAAAAACACAACTCAAGGTGAATAGGATGGTTGACAAAAATGAATTTCGCATCGCTTGGCTCGTTCCTTCTGCAGAATTTGGGGCCTATTGGCCGCCGGTTTTACATGAACTCAAAAAACTAATTCCGAACACGATTTTTTATACAGGTCGCCTCTGGCCTCGCTATGATCCGGAAGCTCCTGGTACAGAAGTAGTCGAAGTTGTGGGAGATACTAAATTCATCACCACCCAAAAGATAGAAACGGGGTACAGTCGTGGTTATATTAAGGCTACTCCTGGGATTATTTTTCCTCTTTTGAAATTCAAGCCCCAGGTCATTTTTGCTAGTGGATTTTCGATCTGGACATTGGTAGCTATAATCTTTAAGCCTATAGGGAAATGGCGACTGGTTTTAGTTTATGAAAGTAGTTCCCCGAATGTAGACTTTCGAGATTCTAAGGTGCGATCAACTATTCGACGTTGGATGGGTAAATTTGCTGATACGTTTGTTTCTAATAGTCGCCGAGGTAAAGAATATTTGGTAGAAGTGATTGGGGCCGCAGAAAGTAATATTTTTGCTAAACCTTACATGGTTCCTGATGCTAAAGCTTTGGTACAAAAGTTAGAAAATAATAAGTCTGTATCCTTGTCATTTCCCCACCCAATTTTTCTGTGCGTGGGTCAAGTAATTTCTCGCAAAGGGATTAAGAATCTGTTAGAAGCTTGCACAATTTTGCAAAGCCAGGGATACTCGAATTACACAGTCATTATCGTTGGAGACGGAGAACAGCGACCGGAACTAGAAGCTCTTACAAAAGAATGGGGTTTAGAAAAACAAATTGTTTGGACAGGGTGGATAGAATACGGATACTTGGGATCTTATTTTCTAGAAGCTGATGTGTTTGTTTTTCCTACGTTAGAAGATACTTGGGGAATGGTGGTGCTAGAAGCGATGGCATTTGGTAAGCCGGTTTTGTGTTCAAAATGGGCTGGGGCTTGCGAAATGATCGTTGAAGGTGAAAATGGTTATATTTTTGATCCTTATCAGTCGGAAGGTATTGCAAACGCGATGCGGGACTTGATTGATTGCCCAGAAAAGTTAGTGATGATGGGGCAAAAATCGCAGCAACTGATCGCTGAACATACACCAGAAAAGGCTGCCAAATTAATAGCAGATGTGACGTCGCTAGTATGGGAGAAAAGTTGATGAAAATTCTTTTATCTGCGTTTGCTTGCGAACCGAATCTCGGCTCCGAAGAGGGAGTAGGATGGAATACTGTTATCCAATCTGCTAAACATCACGAAAGTTGGGTATTTACTCGCACGTTTTGTCGATCGTACATTGAAGCAGAACTAGAGCGGAACCCAGTGCCAAACCTGCACTTTGTTTATTTTGATCCGTTTGGGTGGAGCGAAGATTGGAAGGGGAAACAAGGATTGCTGCAACTTCACTACTATCTGTGGCAAATCTGGGCTTATTTTATCGCTCGGAAGCTCGATCGCGAAATTGGTTTTGACATAGTACATCACGTAACTTATGTCAAACATTGGTCTCCCAGTTTCTTGGCGCTGTTGCCCCATCCTTTTATTTGGGGGCCTGTGGGGGGTGCAGAAGCAGCACCAAAGCCTTTTTGGCAAGATTTTAGCCGCCGGGGCAAAATTTACGAAACGCTGCGGGCATTGGCTCAAAGCGTAGGAGAACGCGATCCGTTTGTGGGTCTGACGGCGCGCCGGAGTGCAGTGGCGCTGGCAACTACGGAAGAAACCGCAGCCAGACTGCGATTTCTCAAAGCAAAAAATGTGAAGATTTTCTCACAAGTCGGTTTGTCGCAGCAGGAAATTCAAGAACTAGAGCAATTTCCTACCCCGCCGGAGCAACCAATTAGATTCATCAGTGTCGGTCGTCTCTTACACTGGAAAGGGGTGCACTTGGGACTCCGTGCATTTGCGGAGGCGAAGTTGGAACAATCGGAATACTGGATTGTGGGAGACGGCCCGGAAAGGCAGCGCTTGGAAGCTTTGGCCACAGAATTGGGACTGGCAAATAAAGTATTTTTTTGGGGAACTTTATCTCGCACTGAAACTCTTTTTAAGATGGGGGAGTCTCACGTTCTCCTCCATCCGAGTTTGCATGACTCTGGTGGTTTTGTGTGCACGGAAATGATGGGGGTTGGTCGTCCGACGATTTGTTTGGATTTGGGGGGCCCTGCTACTCAAGTGACGGCTCAAACGGGGATTAAAGTGGCTGCTACTGACCCCGATCGCGCTGTGCAAGGTCTAGCAGAAGCTATAGTGTGTTTAGCGCAAGATCGTGAATTGCGATATCGCTTGGGTCGAGCGGGTCAAACGCGCGTCAGGGAAATCTATGATTGGGATGTTAAGGGTCTATTCTTTGCCCAATTGTGCGAAGATGTATTCGATGGAAAATCAGGATAACTTCTGATGGGTTCGATCGGGCAAAACACAAAAAACTATATTTTTTCAGGCGGTGAAACGTGGGCGTTGCAATCATTACTGGCTCGGCGGGATTAATTGGCTCTGAGGCGTGTAAGTTCTTTGCCAAACAAGGCTTAGATATAGTTGGCATCGACAATAATATGCGCCAATTCTTTTTTGGTGCTGATGGTTCTACAAACTGGAACCGCCAACTGCTCGAAAAGTCTTTGGGTACCAAGTATTATCACTTAGATGTGGACATTCGCGACTATGAAGCGATTACCAATATCTTTCAGCGGTACGGCGAGTCGATCGAATTAGTAATTCACACAGCAGCCCAGCCCAGCCATGATTGGGCTTCCCGTGCTCCGAAAATAGACTTTACCGTCAATGCCAACGGCACTCTCAATCTTCTAGAAGTAACTCGCTTGTACTGTCCTAAAGCGGTTTTCATTTTCACTTCTACCAATAAAGTATACGGCGATACGCCTAACAGTTTGCCTTTAATTGAATTAGAACACAGGTGGGAAATTGCACCCGGCCATACTTACGAAACCGGCATTCGGGAAGATATGTCGATCGATCAGTGCCTGCACAGTTTGTTTGGTGCTTCTAAGGTAGCTGCTGACGTTTTAGTTCAAGAATACGGTCGATATTTTGATATGAACACCGCTTGTTTTCGCGGCGGCTGTTTGACGGGGCCAAATCACTCTGGAGCTCAATTGCACGGCTTCCTCGCCTACTTGATGAAGTGTGCTGTCACGGGAACTCCTTACACCGTGTTTGGCTACAAAGGCAAGCAAGTTCGCGATAACATTCATAGCGCTGATTTAATTTCGGCATTTTATGAATTTTATAAAGCTCCCAAAAGCGCCCAAGTTTATAATACAGGAGGAGGCAGGTACAGCAATTGCTCGATGTTAGAAGCTATCCAGATGTGCGAGGCAATTGCAGAACGCAAGTTTAATTGGACTTATGCTGAAGGGAATCGCATTGGCGATCACATTTGGTGGATTAGCGACAATTCAAAATTTTCCAGTCACTATCCCAACTGGAAAATGAAATATAACGTTAAACAAATCCTACAGGAGATTTATGAATGTAACCGCGAGCGATGGCTGAAAGAGGATGCCAATGAGTGAGCGGGGCAAAAAGAATGTGCTGGGAATTTCGGTAAACGATTGAAGAATACAAGGTTAAACAAATCTTAGGGGAGATTTATGAGTGTAACCGCGAGCGTTGACTTAAAGAGGTGCTCCATGATTGATAAAGGGAAAAAGAATGTACTGGGCATATTAGTAAATGCCATTAATTATGAAGCGGCTGTGAGCAAAATTATTGCGGCAGCCAGCGCCGGAAAACCAATGTCAGTTTCAGCTCTCGCGGTTCACGGGGTAATGACTGGGGTTCTCGACAGCACTCATCGTTATCGGATTAATCACATGGACTTAGTATTGCCAGACGGACAGCCTGTCAGGTGGGCGTTAAATTGGCTCTACCATACGGAATTGCCCGATCGAGTTTGCGGGCCGAATGCGATGTTACAAATCTGCGAACGTGCGGCAGAAGAAGGATTACCTATCTATTTGTACGGCTCTCAAGCTTCTGTACTGAAAGCTTTATCTCGCAATCTCTGCCAGCGTTTTCCCAAGTTAATTATTGCGGGAACTCAGCCTTCTAAATTTAGGCACGTTTCGCCCCAAGAGAAACAAGAAATTGCACAGCAAATTCGCAACAGCGGTGCAGCAATTACGTTTGTAGGTTTGGGGTGTCCCCGGCAAGAAGTCTGGGCTTACGAATACCGGGACGACTTATCAATGCCGTTGATTGCTGTAGGTGCTGCTTACGATTTTCATGCGGGTAATTTGGCTAAATCTCCTGACTTTTTATCTAAAATAGGTTTGGAATGGCTGTTTCGGATGATGAAGGAACCTCGGCGCCTTTGGCAGCGGTATGTTTTTTTGAATCCGCTTTATATCTGGTTGTTTTTGCTACAAGCTTTGAAAATCAAACAGTTCGACCCCACAGACGCCACGCAGCCTGTAGAAGAAGTATTATATGGTTGAAATTTAAAAGTTTCTGGTGAATTATGGGTGCTCACCAGTAAAAAGTCAGCATATCGTAACTAATCGTTTTGAGGTGCAACTGCGATCGCATATTCAAGAAAATTTATATCAAATCCGGTGGCATCAGAATTATAGTGGGAGCTTAAGACCTCGCTATTTGGGTAGCGCTCTCTTAAGCTGCCACTGACATGATCCAAATATATTATTCCGATGCAACCGGAAACGATATTAGGGAACCCAGGAATGAAAAACTACGCAACTTTACTAAAATTTACATAAAAACCTGTCGGTTTATACCGATTTTTTGTTGTTAATTTCGGAGTTAATCTGTAGATTATAGATAGGATGATGCAAATTTTACGTAATGCTTGTGTAAATTTGCGGAATAATTATCAGCTAAGTCCAGGGTGACCTGAAATTTTATGGTGCCTCAGTGCAATTACCCGATTGGCTTTCACTGAAGTATTAAATTATCACTCGATCTACCCGCTCGCCCAGAACACCGAAAGAAAATCATCACCCAGTATCTCATGCAAAAAGCATTGGTTGTCGGAAATTTCAACGATTCCATTCGCTCTGCCCAACTTGAACCATTTCTCTACCACCAGAAACAGTTGCGCCGCCAACTGGCACTGAATGTTGTGTCTGTCAATGCCGAAACCTTTGCAGATATTGGCGAAGCCTGTATCCGCAGCGATGCAGACATTCTATTTCTCGTTCCCCCTTGGAACGAACAACCGGATGAAGCCGAACGAGTCTTAGAAAAAGTTCGCCAACAGCATCCCTCTCGTCAACTGATCTTTATCGATCCATTTGCCCAAGCCAGTTCCAGGTTTTTTAACCTGCTGCCTTACGTCGATCGATTTTTCAAGCGACAGCGCTATCGAGATGTGCAAGACTACAAGAACTCCTACATCGGCGGTTCGATGATGACAGATTTTCTGGCAACCGAAGGCAGGTTGAACTTCGACGAGTGGTACGTCGGTTCTAAAGTACCTGCGGGATATGAAAATCGGATTGCGACAGGTTGGAGTTTGGGAACGGCAAAACTCATGAAAAAAACCTTATACAACCCCCTCTTTTCCCTCTTTCCCCCTGCCAAAACCATCGATATCTTCTGCCGTTTGGCATTGGGAGACGAACATCAAAAAGAATGGTATTTCGAGTATCGAATGGGTGCAGTCAAAGCGGTTCAAAGCCTAGAATCTGACTATCGCCTCGCCGTCAGTGGCGAGTTTAACAATCGACTAGTACCTCGCCGCCAGTATTTCCGCGAAATCAAACAAAGTCGCATCGTTTTTAGTCCGTTTGGCTGGGGTGAAACCTGCTGGCGCGACTACGAAGCCGTATGCTACAACAGCTTGCTGGTGAAGCCGTCGATGGAACATCTCAATGTTGAGCCGAATATTTTTGTGGCAGGAGAAACCTACGTGCCGGTGCGATGGGATTTGGCTGATTTAGCAGAAACGTGCAGCTACTATCTAGCCCATCCAGAAGAAGCCGATCGAATTATCGGCAATGCCCGTCGCGCCTATCAAGATTATTTTACCAATAACAGGTTCGTCCAAACGATCGCCGAGGCGCTTTCTCCCCAGCTCGGTCAAGGTGTTTAACTACCAGCCGGGAAGTCCCGGGCGTATATTTAGAGGGGATTAATCAGAGCGCTGTGCCCCGTACCCCGTTGGGAATTACGCCCGCGTGATGAAAGGCTCGTCGGGTTTCGGTACCGAAACCGACAATTATTCTTTTATACCCCAAGATGATCGGGAAATACTCTGATACTATATTAGCAAGTGGGGGTGGAACTACCTCACTATAAAAAGCCTTTGAAAAAAAGGAAAAAGAAGCCGGCGGTCTAACTGTACTCAGTTGACCGTCAGGTTTGTTCACATAAGACTCTCAAACCTGACGGGGTAACAACCTCGTCGGAAGTCCTACCGGTAGCGGATTGAGGCAAGTTGGGGTAAAAAAAGATGGGGTAGTTTTTGTCCACAAGCCCCATCTATTGAAAATATTTCCTCAATTCTACCTTCTCCACCTGCAACAGCAACTAAAAACTACCGAATACCTGATGCTAAAAATTTTGGTATATCTCTTGCAATGTCACAAACTTGCGTAGCATTGAGTTACTGGCTTCCTTGATGCCTTATCCAATTTTGTTTGAGAGCCGTCGTCGCAGCTTGCAAAGGTTCCTTAAATTATCTGGTCTCGACATTGAAAGCCTCTGGTTTCCTCTCATTCAAGAAATTTTCAAGGCAAAATTCTCCTCTTCTCGGTCACTTAAACTAACTATTGATCGCACGAGCGTGGCGAGACAAAAATGTTTTTGTTATTAGTTTGATTTGGGACAAGGGAGCTATCCCCTTATACTGGCAACTCTTAGATAAGAAGGGAAGCAGTAATATCGGGTGAGCCGAAATCTCTAATCACACCAATTTTAGCGTTATTAAAAGATTACGAAATAATCCTCTTAGGCGACGCCTGAATTTGTCAGCGTTAAACTATAGCAATCCTCAATGATTTATGAGATAATAGCCAGAATCCCTACATAATTTCTCTCTGTTAGAAGAGTTAACGGAATTTATTCAATCTAATCCCGCTTCCCGCGAGTTGAAACGAGCAATTACCGTCCCAATGCAGCTTCAAGAAATTATCGTCAATTATAAAGACGAGACAACTTTTAGCGTGAATTTGGTTAAAATAACGGCTGTTTTAAGTATTTTTACTTAACTAGAATTATGCAACTGTTTTTAGGTAGCAAGAATGAGCGTGAGTTCCGAATACGGCGAAACCAATGCTTTAAACCATAGAGTTATAACAAAGTTATTGAAAGTTTACATAAATACATATTTGGTAAGATACAAATTATATTTTTTTACAATTAACAAGGCAAAGGAGAAGGAATAAAAAAAGAAGTTTTACCCCTTCTTTCTTCGCTAATGCGAAGCCTTGATGCTGAACTTTTCTTTGATAAACCGGATATAAAGGTGCTTGAAAGCCGACTTCACCACCCGCGGCATACCAAAGTCGATCGGCATCATGCTTTCCGGCAACTTCCAATCCAAAACCTTGAGAGTTTCCGGCTGCAAAAGCGGAAAATCAATTTCCTCTAAATTCGAGCAAAGTCCCAATCTCATCGCCGCAGCTACAGTGGGAACCGCCGCCGGATCAGCATTAATAATTTCAACTAAAGTTCTGTCCAAAGCAAACACATCATCAGACGCGGCCAAAATTCCCAAAAACTTAGGTTCGCCGCCGCTTGGCCCGTTACCTTCGTGGCCGATAATGCCATCCAAAATCGTCAAATTTGGGTTAATTGCCCTGGCGGTTTCTACCAGCATTTCACCGAATCTGGCGCTATCTTTGCCAGCTTCCATGTGCCACCAAGCCTTCATTTTGCCGGGGACGCAGCCGAACAAATTTTTCACGCCCATTGTCACGGTTAATTGAACGTGAGATTTGAGTTTGGGCAAATTAATCACTACATCTGCTTCCATTGCTTCTTTGCAAATTCGCAGATGATTGAAATCTTCGCTGACAGTTTCGTAGCGTTTTCCTTGAAACTCAACTACTGGCAAATTCAGTTCTTCCAACAGTGGCCAATAACCGTTGGCTTTGGCTACACCCATCGCGCTACCAAAAGCTGGACTATCACCTAAAAAGGGTTTTCCTCCCGCTTCAATGACCATTTTAGCCACGCAGTAAACCAATTCTGGGCGGGTGACACATTCTTTTGTAGGGCGAGAACCGGTAAGGAGATTGGGTTTGAGTAAAACCCGATCGCCCGATTTGACAAAAGCCGAGATTCCGCCCAAGGGTGCGAGCAAACTTTCTAAAGATGCTTGCAAGATTTGGCGATCGTATGAATTGGCACGAATTAAACTAACAGCCGACATAATTATGAATTAATTTGTAATTGGTGCTCGATCGGGAATAATCTCAATGTAACGCAGGCACGGAACACCCTAAGCAGGGTGATATGCGCCTGCGTTACCAAGAATCATCTCAATAAAAATTAACCCTAACTATTCATTGGCAATCTACCAGATGCAGCCCGCTGCATGGTACTAACTCGCAGCGAGTTAGAGAATATTCCTTGACCTTGCAGTTCAGGTATAGCAGGTTTTACTTCTACTTTTACCACCCTGGCTGTGCAGATAAAAACAGTTTGATCGGCTAAATGGAAAGTCAACCAAGGTTGATTTAATAAATGCAGCACTTCCTCTTGGAATTCTTGTGCAGGTATCGGAATAGTGAAAGTTTCAGCCTGACCTTCCACATAATGAAATGTCACTTGAGTTGTGTTCTCTTTATCTTGAGTTAATTTGGCAAAAGAACCTGCGCGCATAAATTTTGCTCCCCAACTTTAGACTATAAAAAAAATCAGAATTAAATATCAAAAATTTGAATTCTGAATTGTTTAACTTTAACCTGTGACAGGGCTTAGGCAGAACTCAGAAGGGAGAAGGCAGAATTAAATCGAGTTCAGCCTTCTAGTTTCTAGCTGATTTCTGCGATATCCTATACGTTAGCAGAAGATGTTGGCATCGCACTCATTTTCTCTAAATCTAGAACTTTTGCCAAGTCTTCTGCACTCATTAAACCCCGTTCTAGCACAATTTGCCGCAAAGATTTGCCAGTTTCTAGAGATTCTTTAGCGACGGCGGCGGCGTTGAGATAGCCGATGTGAGTGTTGAGGGCGGTAACGAGGGCGAGACTACCTTCAGCATAAGCGAGACACCGATCGCCCTTAGCTTCAATTTTGGCGAGGCATTGTGTAGTCAGGGCGCTGATGGTATTGCCTAAAATTTCGATGCTGTGAATGAGATTGTAGGCAATCAAGGGCATCATCACGTTCAATTCTAATTGTCCCGCTTGGGCCGCAAGGGCGATCGCGCTATCGTAACCCATAACTTGAAAACAAACCATCGATGTCATTTCTGCCATCACAGGATTGTATTTTCCCGGCATAATTGACGAACCAGGTTGCACAGGAGGCAGTTGAATTTCTTTCAAACCCGTTTTCGGCCCGGAGTCCATCAAACGCAAGTCATGGGACATTTTAACGCAATCCTGAGCGAGATTTCGCAGTGCACCGGACACATTTACAAACGGTGCCATACTCTGCATCGCAGCCATTAAATGCTTGGCTGGTTTCAGGGGGTGATCGATTAATTCTGAGAGAATTTCAGCAACTTTTTGACAGTATTCAGGGTGAGTATTTAAGCCTGTTCCTGCCGCACTTCCCCCCAATCCCAGGGATGTCAAATCATCGGATGCCCTGTCAATTCTCAAGGTATGTTCTCTGAGAATTTGCGCCCAAGCGCCGAAGGTATCGCCGAGTCGAACCGGTACGGCATCTTGTAGGTGAGTGCGGCCGGATTTAACAATATTTTTGAATTCTTCTGCTTTATTTTCTAGGGCAACTACGGCCTCCGACAAAGCCGGAAACAGAGTTTTTTCTAACGCCAACAATCCGCCGATCCGAATCGCCGTCGGAATCACATCATTTGTCGATTGACCGTAGTTTACATGATCGTTAGGACTAACGCGCTTGTAATTACCTTTTTCATCGCCCATAATTTCCAAAGCGCGATTTGAAAGAACTTCATTAACATTCATGTGGTGAGAAGTTCCGGCGCCGGCTTGGTAGACATCAACTACAAATTGATCGCGCAATTTGCCAGCTAGGATTTCATCTGCTGCTTGGACAATTGCTTGACTAATGTCTTGGGGAATGCAGCCGAGTTCGCCATTGGCGATCGCCGTTGCTTTTTTAATTAAAACACAAGCATCAACGTATGTTGATAAAGGCTTAATGCCGCTAATCGGGAAATTTTCAAGAGCCCTTAGAGTTTGGATGCCATAATAGACATTAGATGGGATTTGTTTGTCTCCCATCGAGTCGCTTTCGGTGCGGTAGGTTGCGGTTGGCTGTTCAGTCATTCGATTTTAGATTTTAGATTTTAGATTTTAGATTATCGCACGTTTAGAGGTAGTTTAATTAGTCCGGGACGCATCAATACCAAAGAAACCGGGTTTTTCACGAGTATTCAAGCGTCAAATGCAGTATTTCCGTAAAAACCCGGTTTCTGCGTCCAGGAGTATCAATGATGAAATTAAATCTAAAAAGCAACAAGTGCAGAATATCTGGCAAGCATCCGAATTATACCTCCTAACATCCTGCTACACTATTAATAACCGCATCCTCACCCATATTTATGCTTCCAACAATCTTCGCCGCTATCGCTCCCTACATCTCGGCAGTGCTCTCACCCATCGCCGAAAATATCGGCTACAAACTAGGAGAAGCCTTCGGCAATAAATCTCAAAAGTACCGAGATATTCTGCTTCCCGCTCCCAATAACTCATCTGATTCGACTGAGATAGAGCGAGCAAAACAGCGTTATTCTCAAGAAATGCTGGAATATGCGAAGGCGAAAGATACCAGAGATCGGGAATTGTTAAAGCTAACAGTAGCACAAACAGCACGCCGCCTTGAGTTGCAGGAACAGGAACAGCGAGACAGACTGAAGCTGGCAGCCTTGCAGCGGGATTTGATGCGGGAATTGCAAGCAAAGGATATTCAGATCAAGCTGGCTGAAATTCAAACAATTTGGGATAAAGATACTTGGTTTTCTAAGTTGAATCGAGAGGAAACTAAGCAGATTTTACTTGAGCAGCAACATCGCCTCTTAATCTTACTATCACCGCCCAAAATTAGCAAGCGATGCCCGGAAACCTTTTGTGAAGATTTGCCCATTGAGATGAGAAGTGTGGGAGATTTTCTCAGACAGCATTATCCTCAACACGATGTCTTACGCCCCGTTAAGTTTTATAGCGACTATTTCACTGAGTCGATTGGTGATATTGATGTGGAACGCTTGCAGCGAATTTTATCTCCGGTTCCTACTACAATTTTATATAGCGATATCAGCGATTATGCGGTAACTTTTCGCGTCGGCTTTTGGGGATTCCTGAATAATCAGGAAGTCTCCCTGTTTTCTACGAAAGTTTTTGACTGGGAAGAGGCAAAAGATGCGCTTTTAGCATCTGGAGTAAGTGAAAAAAAAGCCCTACGCATCATTCGGCAGTTGATTGTGGCGATTCACAAGTTACTGGCTGGATTTTTAGCGGATTTGTATTATCTCAATATTGACCCTGGCTATGAACCTTTATTATTTAAGTTAAAGGATGAATTGGCTGAATATGGGTTGGCAGAAGAATGGGTGAAACCTTATTTTGATATTCTTCAGGATATTCAGCGGCGACAGGGAGAACAGTATGAACAGGAGTTGAAAAGGCTGATTGAGCAAGTAGAGGCGGAACGTCAATCTCAAGAGGCAGCCAAAGCTGAAGCAAAACGCCAACAACAAATAGAAGAAGCTGCCAAATGTGAAGTAAAAAGCCCACAACAAATAGAAGAAAAAATCCTTAGAAAAACTCACTCCTTCAAATGTGTAAAAACTCTTAATGGCGTAGGTATGCCATCTGTTGATTGCGTAGTTATTAGTCCAGATGGCAAGACTTTTGCTAGTAACAGCAGTGGAAATTGCAGCAAACTTTGGAATTTGCATACAGGAGAGGTGATTCGTACTTTCTCTGGGCATTCAGTTGCGGTTTATTGCGTTGCTATTAACCCTCATGGAAAAATTTTAGCTACTGGAAGTTATGACAGAACAATTAAGCTGTGGAATCTAGAAACTGGACAAGAGATTACCACTCTCAAGGGTCACTCAAGTTTAATTCGGTCTCTTGCTTTTAGTCCAGATGAAGAAACTCTTGCTAGTGGCAGTCAAGACAATAGTATCAAACTGTGGAATCTGAAAAACGGGCAGGAAATTCGCACTCTCACTGGACATTCATACTCGCTTTGGTCTGTCGCTATCAGCCCGGATGGAAACACTCTGGTTAGTGGCAGTTATGACAATACTATCAAGGTTTGGAATCTGAAAACCAGACAGGGATTTCGCACTCTCACAGGCCATTCACAGTCGGTTTTTTCCGTGGTCATCAGCCCGGATGGACAATTTATTGCTAGTGGTGGTGGAGACAACAATATCAAGCTTTGGCCTCTGAAAACCGGAGAGCTAACTCACACTCTCACAGGGCATTCACAGTCGGTTTTTTCCGTGGTCATCAGCCCGGATGGACAAATTATTGCTAGTGGTAGTGGAGACAACACTATCAAGCTTTGGAATCTGAAAACACAGGAAATTCACACTCTCACAGGGCATTCAGCCCAGGTTAATTCGGTCTGTTTTAGCCCGGATGGAAACACTCTGGTTAGTGGCAGTAATGATGGGAGTATCAAGATTTGGCGGTGTGATGGGTGAAGTAAGAGGGAAAGATAAAAATTATGGCGCGATTTGCAAACATGGAACTACAAAAATTGACTGCGTGAGAAATAAACCGATAAACGCTTAGGGAAGGTAATTGAAATGTCAGAAACAATTAATTTTGAGCAAGCAGTGTTAGAGAATCTGCAACAGTTGCCAACGGAGAAACAACAAGAATTGCTCGACTTTGCACAATTACTCGTGCAAAAAGCGGAACAGAAAAAGCAGTTACCCAGCGAAAGTTCTGAGTCTAACATTTCGTCAACAACCGCACCTACTCTCAAGCTATCACTTAGAGAAATTGCTAGCCTGCCAATAGCAGAACGCCATAAAATACTAGCACCGTATATGGCTGCTACAGCCGAAGATTTTTTGACATATCCTGAATTAACCGAGTTTTCCGTACTCGATGGCGAGGAGTATTTAATTGAGAAATGTTACACTCGCAGCCACGACGCTTTTTTGAAAGGCTACGCACCCGAAGACGAAGGACTTTATGATGACTACAGTACGTTTGTCTAGATTAGATTGTCTGAAAAAGTCTTTGTTGCTAGCGAAAATCGGGCCAATTTCTCAAGCAGATGCAGCAGCAGTGAAACAAGTCTGGGAGTTGTACGTTAAGCCTCAATTCTAACATATATAAGGTTCTTCGTAAGTCCCGATCAGTAAACAGGTTGGGTTGAGAAACCAGGTGGCTACGTCAGTCCCAAAAATGCGATCGCGCACTTTACTCAAAATTTCCATCTTCTAAAGCGCCATCCGACAAACTATATTCATATTCAAAAACTTCAGACCAAGCAAGTGAGGTTAATTGACATTTTTTACCCATTTCATCCTGGGCATCTTTCACCGCAACTTGAAAACATTTATCCCAGATAGACTCAATAAAATCACGATTTAAACTCGGCATTTCTTCTTGGCTTTCTTCAATCTCTCGCCGCGCCGAACGAATACTAATAGCCCAGCTAGCTGTTCGTTTTTCAGGTTGATTTTTCCATTTAATAATATGAAGCATTAAACGAATTAACTGGCTTTTTAATGCTCGTTTTTCGGTTCTTCCCATTGCTTCAATTAAAGATTCTAAACCTGCCGTTGCTTCCATAGATTTTCCTTCTTTGAGAAGTGTCTGGACTGTGACAGCCGTTTGATAATGAGAACACACTGCTAACCAGTCCCAATCTTGTTTAGTCAGCATTGCCCTATCCTTGAAATTGCTTATATTCCTAAATTTATCATACCGATCGCCCCTCAACTCCCCCCTCCCATCCCCCAACAGCCCAACAATACTTAATAAAAACTTTATAAAACTTACCATTTCCGCATAGATTAGAGTTATCCTAGAAAATCCAGCAATCCTGCAAAGCGTCAACCTTCTCGTCACTTATCCAGTGGTTCGATGACTCAAACCCAAAGCACTAAAACCGCCACCCCAACTGCAATTTATTCCTTGACAATTGCTCCCGCCTGTGTATTGCGGGGTCGATCGGCGATCGCACAAGCCGGAGATGCGATCGCCCGTTTCGGAAAGCGGCCGCTAATCGTCGGCGGCAGCAACTCCCTCGCCGCCGCCCAACCCTACCTGCAACCAATCCTCGAACAGCAGCAGTTAAAATCCGCCGAAACAGCATACGGCAAGGATTGCAGCGAAACCAGCCTCGAAACCCTCCGCGAAGCAGCCCAAACCCATCAAGCCGATTTCATCATCGGTGTAGGGGGCGGCAAAGCCTTAGACGCAGCCAAACTCGTCGCCCATCAGTGCAAAATCCCGATCGTCACAATACCCACATCAGCAGCCACCTGTGCGGCTTGGACAGCCCTTTCTAACATTTATTCAGAACAAGGTGCATTCCAATACGATGTTACATTAGCCAGATGTCCCGACTTATTAATACTCGACTACGGCTTAATTCAAACCGCACCGCAGCGGACATTAGTAGCAGGAATTGGAGATGCGATCGCGAAATGGTACGAAGCATCAGTCAGCAGCGGACACTCCGAACAAACCCTGATCATTTCCGCCGTTCAACAAGCTAGAATACTGCGCGATATTTTATTCCAAAAATCAGCCACCGCCCTCAAAGAACCCGGTAGCGAAACCTGGCAAGAAGTCACAGATGCTGCCGTATTGCTAGCAGGAGTAATCGGCGGAATTGGCGGCGCCCAATGTCGCACCGTCGCCGCCCACGCCGTCCACAACGGCCTAACTCATCTATTAGCAAGTCACGGCACATTGCACGGCGAAAAAGTTGCCTACGGCATTTTAGTACAACTGCGACTAGAAGAAATGCTGCAAAACAATCAACTCGCCGCCACCGCCAGACAGCAACTGCTAAAATTCTACGCCGAGATTGGATTACCCCAAACTTTAGACAACCTAGGACTCGGAGACATTACCATCACAGAATTGCAGCGCGCCGCCGACATAGCCTGCAATCCTAATTCCGACATCCACCGACTGCCTTTTAAAGTTGTTCCCCAACAATTAATGGCAGCGATGGTTTCTACCACCGCACCTGTGGGAGAATTAAAGATTAAGAATTAAAACAGTTTGTAGTAAGGACTAAAGTCCTGAAAAGGCTGTGCTAGCAAGGACGAAAGTCCTTA
This sequence comes from Microcoleus sp. B9-D4, assembly GCF_036705105.1. NCBI lineage: Bacteria > Bacillati > Cyanobacteriota > Cyanophyceae > Oscillatoriales > Microcoleaceae > Microcoleus > Microcoleus sp. B9-D4. Next base: position 174,618 of record NZ_JAUBTS010000002.1, on the reverse strand, counting down.
CTACAAACCAGGAAAACTGACAACTGACAAAAAATAAATGACCTTGGATTGGATTACCCCTGCTGACAGGTTGCAAAAACTACCGCCCTACGTATTTGCCCGTCTCGACGAACTCAAAGCCCGCGCCCGCGAACAAGGACTCGATTTAATAGACTTAGGAATGGGAAACCCCGACGGTGCCACTCCTCAACCAGTAGTAGAAGCGGCTGTCGCAGCCATCCAAAATTCTGCCAATCACGGCTATCCACCCTTTGAAGGAACTGCCAGTTTCCGCCGTACTATTACTAAATGGTACAGCCGCCGCTACAATGTTGAACTCGATCCAGAAAGCGAAGCATTGCCTTTGTTGGGATCTAAAGAAGGTTTAGCACATTTTGCGATCGCCTATATCAATCCAGGGGACTTAATATTAGTACCCAGTCCTGCTTATCCCGTATTATTTCGCGGCCCAATAATCGCGGGTGCAAAAGTTCACAACATCATCCTCAAACCAGAAAATGACTGGGTAATTGACTTAGCCGACATTCCCGACAGCGTAGCCGAACAAGCCAAAATACTCTATTTCAATTATCCCAGTAATCCGACTGGAGCGACTGCACCCCGCGAATTTTACAAAGATATTGTGGCTTTCGCACACAAACATCAAATTTTGCTGGTTCACGACTTGTGTTATGCGGAATTAGCCTTTGACGGCTATCAACCGACAAGTTTATTAGAAATTCCCGGCGGTAAAGAAATCGGTGTCGAATTTCACACCATGTCCAAAACTTACAATATGGCGGGCTGGAGAGTGGGTTTTGTAGTAGGAAATAGCAAGATTATCCAAGGTTTGCGGACATTAAAAACTAACCTAGATTACGGTATATTTTCCGCCTTGCAAACAGCAGCGGAAACAGCACTGCAATTGCCCGATAGTTACTTGGACGAAGTGCAGAATCGTTACAGAACTCGCCGGGATTTCATGGTGGAAGGATTGGCAGAATTAGGGTGGAATATTCCTAAACCTCTGGCGGCCATGTATCTTTGGGTCCCCTGCACTCCGGGCATGAGTTCGACTGATTTTGCCCTGAATGTTTTGCAGCAAACTGGTGTTGTGGTGACTCCTGGTAATGCTTTTGGGCCGGGCGGCGAAGGATATGTGAGAATTAGTTTAATTGCAGATTGCGATCGGCTGGGAGAAGCATTGCGGCGTTTGAAACAAGCAAACATTCGCTATCAATAGTCATTGGTTATTGGTAATTGGCGATCGGCCGCTCACTCTGCATCAACTCATTATTATGTTGAGGGTGATACCCATTACCCCCTAAACATAATAATGAGATTAACAAGCTCAGGCTTAAACCGAGGAGCAGATGATTTACCTCTCCCTTTTCCACATCTTGGGAGGAGTTGATGTTATTGGTGATGCGCTGAGCTATCATAAATTAATGGGTATTGAAAAGAGCTTGTCCTCTGAAATGGCGTTAACTCAATTTAAACTAAAGAGAAAACACAATGGAAAACGGACAGAAGGCTATCAGTGATCTGTTTGAGAGCCGCAGAATTTTCAACATTCCCAAGTATCAACGTGCATACGCATGGGAAACAAAGCAACTGCGAGATTTTATTAGCGATCTTGATAACCAAGCTTTAGGCAAAGATTACTTTTTTGGAACAATCCTACTGCAAATAGGAGACAGCGAGGGGTATTTTAAGATAATCAACATTGTAGATGGTCAACAAAGGCTGACAACACTCACAATTTTCATGCGGCTGTTGCTTGATAAACTTGCTTCCTTGGGGGACGATGTATCGATTCTCCGTGAAACATACGTTCAGTACAGAAATGAATATAAATTACGAGTTTTAGAATACGATCAACCGTTTTTTTGCAAGTGTATATTAGAAGATTATTACCAAACTGAAAGCTTGATTGAAACCCCTTCACAACGTCGCTTATTAGAGGCAAAGAAATTCTTCACCCAAGACTTAGAAAAGCGAAATATTGAAAACTTGCGTGAGATACGGGAGAAGATTGAGAAGGCTAAAGTCCTGACATACGCTGTTCTAAACAATGCAGAAGCAACACTAATTTTTGAGACGACTAACGACCGCGGTAAACCTCTCACAAGTCTTGAAAAAATTAAAAGTTTCTTAATGTATAAGGTTTATCTTGCAGCCAATGATCCAGAGAGCTATCTGAGAACCATACAGAATCGGTTTGGTGAGATTTACAGGGATTATGAAGAGACTATTCCAAAGATTACCGGAATCAGCGAATATTTTATCTTGCGACAGCACTATATTGCTTTTGAGGCTAATGTAAAAACAGACGGTCAAAAGGATTATTCGCGTCATTTATCCTTGATCAAGGAAAGAATTAACTCACTTACAGCGAGTCCCGCTACTTTTGCTGAGGCAACAAAATTTATAGATAACTATTCAGGTCAACTGAGCGAAAGTTTTGGAATAGTTAATCAATTATCCCAAAATCTCAGGGGAAACTTACTCAATCTTTTCCATCTAAATAGAACAGCAAATTTATGGCCACTACTCATCGTGTCTTGGAAGCATGATAATAGCCAAGAACACTATAACTTCGGTCGAGTAACGAAACTGATGGAAATTATAAGCTTCAGAGTGTATGGAATACGAAAGCGAAAACTCAAAAACACTACAATTTCAAAGCGACTACATGAGTTAGCACAAAACTTCCAAGGAGACTTTGAGGTTTTAATATCAGGTCTCAAGGATATTGTCGGTGAGTTCTGTAGTGATCGTGAGTTTCAGGAGAGACTTATTTCACCAGACTTTTATGAAGCTATTTCAGAAAATGATTTGAACTATCTATTTTGGCAGTATGAAAATTATCTTCGACAAACGGAGTACCTACAAGATAAACTGATAGGATTTCGTGAGTACACAGGTCTCTCGATTGAGCATATCATTCCCCAAGTACCTAGACAAATTCCTGTTTGGATGCCTAAAGGCTTGTGGGGCAATTATATTCATAGTATTGGGAACTTAACGCTTGATCTATCCTGGGAAAATTCCGCCAAATCAAATCATAGTTTTGATTTTAAATATAAATACTTCTATCAGAATTCAAGATTTCGTTGTCAGCAAGAACTTATCAATTTTGCTAACTCAGACAGTAGTGAGTGGGATGACACATCCCTTAAGAAGCGGCAGACAAAAATTGTAAACTTTGCAATGATGTACTGGGATTATCAGAGTAGGTAACATTCAACAGTAAATGGAATAAGGCTTTAACCGAGCCGTTTCCCTACAATTAATCGGGGTAGGGAAATGGCACTGCCGTGTCCTCCGTTTCTCTCATCTCTGAGTGTAACTATAACGTTTTAATTTGCTCAATCACCCAATCAAAAGTTTCCATAACTTGCTTGAGGGCAGATTCGTCTTCCAAAGTAAACAAAGCCAGACTCGGCGACCTTCTCTCACCCGGTTCTATAGGCAGCGACAGACCGATCGAACTTAGCTTACTTCTCAAGTCCAGCCAATTTTGTTCCACATTAAATGGCGGCTGAGAACCATAATTATGAGCCGAAATCTCCATTCTGCCAGCAATATCTACAGTGAATAACTGATAGGGTTTTCTGCCCTTTTGAGGCAATTGAGCGGCGAAACCGCCGTAGGCATCCCCCGTTCCCCAGTGGATTTGAACTTCGGGTTCTTGAGTTTTTGCCCACAGGTAAATAGCTTTTGCCATTTGCGCCTCGTCCGCGCCTCGTCTAGCTTTGATTTCCGCAAAAAATGAAGATTCATCCCAGCGCCTTCTTTCGCGCGTTGCGCTGGATTTTTTCTGCTGTGCTTCCGCTGTCTGACCGATGACTCTGGGAACCAGCGTTTTCAAACCGTCTTCACTTACATACTGCTTAATTTCCAGGGCCAAAACTTCAACCGGGTCCATTTGTTCGTTGAGAAATTCCACAACTCGGCGCATTTCAGCGGAAATCTCGTCAGCTACAAACACTAAGCGAACTTTACCCGCTTGCAAATTAGTTTTAACCTTCTGCCAAAATCTGTCTTCATTAGCATCCGCGCCAAGAAACTCTTCAAAAACCTGTTCTGGATCGCGACCCCGATCGCGACAATTAGCTTCAAACAGAGAAATTATTGAATCAATCGGCCAGTAAAACAACGCATTAGCAGCATAGTCGATCGACTGGCCCAAAACTTTTTGTCGCAGTTCGGCATTAGTAGTTCGCCGGACATCCACCAAAGTAGGAACTGCATTTTGGTCGAGAAACAAATGATCCAGCGACCACTGCACCGCTGTTTCCTCATCGCTGGGTGCAGCTTCCCGCGAAATTAACAGCCACCTCCGCGCCGTCGCCCGATCGATTTGGTCTCCCGCGATCAAATTAGGATAAGTTACTAGCAAGTCTTGTAACTGGTCTTCCGAGTCATAGGGCTGTTCCATCATTTCTACCAGCCTGTCGTCGTCCTGAATCAGATAAATACCTCCAGCCATGCCAGCCCACCTACTTAATTTTAGATTTTAGATTTTAGATTTTAGATTTTAGATTTCAGGCTTAGTTATTAGTCTTCAGTCTTCAGTCCGCAGCCAATGATATCATGTCCGATCAATTAACCATAATATCCCCGTCGGGGCGGGTTTTTGAGATTGTCAATTATTGGCAGGTATTGTTGGCTCACGGGCCCCTACAAAAATCGCGGTCGCTCGACCGGACATGATATGATTTGTGAAGGCGGAAGGCATTGGTCAGAATGCAATAAAAATTTTGAATTCAATAATTTTTATTGCTTGTTAATTCAACCAAAAATTCCTTCTGACCAGTGACTGATGACTAATGACTGATGACTAATAACTAATCACTCATACAACCAGTAAATACTCGCTGTGCCGGCCCGGTCATGTAAATTCGCCCAGAAACTTCTGCCCATTCGATTTCCAAAACGCCGCCGGGGAGTTCAACCGCAGTTGCCCGATCGCACTTTCCTACCAACACCCCAGCTACCACAGCAGCACAAGCACCAGTCCCACAAGCTAGAGTAACACCCGCGCCTCTTTCCCACACCCGCATTTTTACGTAGTCTGAACGTACCACTTGAATAAATTCCGTATTGGTACGCTGCGGGAATGCTTTGTTGTGCTCGAATTGAGGCCCGACAGTTTCTAAAGCAACCGCCGAAACATCCTCTACAAAGGTAATGCAGTGAGGATTGCCCATACTGACGCAGGTAACAGACCAAGATTTATCAGCAACTTCGATCGGCACATCTATAACTTTGGCATCCGCTGCGGCCAAAGTAGTCGGAATTTCCGCAGCCAGCAGCCGGGGAACCCCCATATCCACCTTCACCTGACCGTCCGATCGCAATTCCGGGGTAATCACACCAGCCAGAGTGTGGATGCGGTACTGAGTTTTCGCCTCTGACCCTTCCAAATCGGCGATAAACTTAGCCAAACAGCGAATCCCGTTGCCGCACATTTCCGGTTCCGAACCGTCGGAGTTAAAAATCCGCATCGTATAGTCAGTATCGTTTTGACCCGGAAGAGCAAATATCACACCGTCTGCGCCAATCCCGAAATGTCGATCGCACAAATCCACAGCTTGTTCTGGCGTGATCACCGGTTCTGACGAGTGGCGATTGTCAATCAGAATAAAATCATTTCCCAGTCCGTGATACTTCGCAAACTCGATCGGCATAAAAACAAACCTCTTTTGGTTAAAACTGATTAGATAATTTGCTGACCAAATTACCCATTTCCCAGTATTATAAAACTTTATGCAATTTATAGTCCTTTCTAGTGAAATATAAACAAATATAATATTTATAACTCCCCAGGGATATCTAATTAATGCTGATGTTAATGGCTCAATGAATATCGGTCTAAAACTAGCCGCCAAGGGGTTTCTCCCTCATCGGGTAGACGCGCTTGTAATTCTGCCAGTAAGGGTTAAACGCTATAAACAGAAGAATATGGTTTAAGGTAATATTTGACTATATTTTTCTGAACTATGTCTGAATTTGAAACCGGATTGCCCAGCGTTCGCTTAATACAAAGCTACATCAAAGACAAAAAACAGGTGGAGATCAAACTCCTGACCGGCGACTTAGTAGCGGGCAGAATTTTTTGGCAGGATAATAGCTGCATTTGCCTCCTCGATCCCTCAGAAACACAAATTCTGATCTCGCGGCCAGCAATTGCTTATCTCAAACCCAACGGCTGAGAGTGGGACATGGGGCATGGGGCATGGGGCATGGGGCATCGGGCATCGGGCATCGGGCATCGGCCAAACAGGGCATGGGGCATGGGCATCGGGCATCGGGCATCGGGCATCGGGCATCGGGCATCGGGCATTGTTGACTGTTCGCTGGAAAGCTCACCACAGTCAACAGTCAACAGTCAACAGTCAACTGCCAACTGCCAACTGCCAACTGCCAACTGCCAACTGCCAACTGCCAACTGCCAACTGCCAACTGACTAATCGCTAAACAGCTTTTCACTGACTTGGGCCTTGACCAACGGCAGCTTTAAAGCAGGTTGCGGCACCGGTGGTGAGGCCGTCCGCTGCATCAAGCCGAGCTCGTAGAAGCCGCCGCACAGCAGCAAACGATCGCCTTCTTGCAAATTGCTACTTCCGTCGGGCCAGCGAGTAAATTTCCCTTCCCGGCGGATAGCCCGCACCTGCACCCCGTACTGGCCGAGCACATCTACCTCTGACAGTTTTTTGCCCGCCCAAGGGCTGTTTGCTGGCAGCCTCAGCCACTGGCAAGAACTGTCGCCCTGCGGGACTGCAACTTCCCCTTTCGCCAGCAACTCAAAACTGATGAGTTCTTCCGGTTCTCCCACTACAAAAAGTCGATCGCCCGACTGCAAAGCTGTCTTCCCGTTGGGATAATCAATTTCCTCGCCATTCTCGCGGACGATCGCCATCACGCTAACCCCTGTCAACTGGCGCAGGTTAGTTTCTTCCAGAGTCATGCTGGCGATGGGAGAACCCGACGGCAAGTTGTACCACTCGCTGTTCATATCTCGAACCGCCACTTTCAAATCCCGCGAAATCGCCAAAGGTTCGCGCGGTGGCCGCAATTCCAGATAGCGGCTGCTGCGAATTTGCTGCACATCCCGCCCGATCGCCATTGCGGAGAGCCCCATACCAGCCAGCAAGTGGGAAGACAGTTCTAAACTGGCTTCAAACTCCGGCTGCACGACTTCCCAGGCCCCCAGTTGGTAAAGCAGTTCGATGTCTTTATCTTGGTTCGCGCACACCACAATATCCAAATCCGGGACTAATTCTAAAGCCCGCTTCAGACACAAGCGAGTGCTCATGGGATCGGGAAGGGCGATCGCCATTGCTTTTGCCCGTTCCACCCGCGCGGCTTCCAATACGTGCCAACTGGCAGCATTCCCGTAAATGTAAGGAATTCCTTGGACTCTGCACTCTTGAATTCTACTTTCTGACTCATCGATCACCACAACTGAACAGTTGCGGCTTTGCAGCATTTTGACTAAAATTCTGCCGACTCGCCCGTAGCCGCAAACCACAACATAATTTTGTTCCGGCAAAGTTTCAGCTATTGCCACAGGTTGAGATGTTTCGTCAAAATAGCGCTGCAAAGGCCCGAAATTTTCCGCCCATTTCAATAACTGTGGCACGCTTCTCAACACAAACGGAGTCAGCACGAGGGTGACGGCTGTCGTTCCTAAAATTAACAGGTAAACGTTCCGCGAAACCAGCCCCATAGCTTGGCCGGCACTAGCGAGTACAAAGGAGAATTCTCCTATTTGAGCTAAGCCCAAACCTGCGATTAATGCTGTTTTTAGCGGATAGCCAAATAGTCGGACGATCGGCGTTATAATCAAGAATTTGCCGACAAATACTATAAATACCAGTCCCAGAATTACTTCTAGATGGTTCCACAGAAACACCGGATCGATTAACATTCCGATGGTGACAAAAAATAAGGATGCAAAAATATCTCGCAAAGGCTCGACATAAGTTAGAGTTTGGTCGGCATATTCCACCTCGGAAATCATTAAACCCGCCACAAATGCGCCCATCTCGATCGAAAAACCCAAATATTCTGTCAGCAGCGCAATCCCTAAAGCCAACACCACAACTCCCAGCAAAAACAGTTCCCGACTTTCTGTTTTCGCCAAATAGCGCAGCAACTGCGGTACCATCCAAATGCCCGCGACTACAGCACCGATCGCAAATAACCCGATCCGCAGCAGGGCCCACGCTACCGTCATGCCGATCTCTTCTGCTGGCTGATTGAGTGCCGGCAAAACTGCTAGCATTAGCCCCAAAGCCAAATCTTGAACTACTAATATTCCCAGCATGACTTGACCGTGGGAAGTACCGCCTTCATTGCGTTCCATCAAGCACTTGAGTACAACGGCGGTCGAAGAAAGTGACAGAATCGATCCTAAAAACACGCCTTGGGCGGGGGATTCTACCCAGCCTACAGCCAAGGAAATTGCAGTAGTAATGGCGATCGTCAGCACAATTTGCAAGCCCCCCCCGCCCAAACTAATGGCTTTTACTTTCTGGAGTTCGGCGAAAGAAAATTCCACTCCCAAGGCAAATAACAGAAAGGCAACCCCAAATTCAGCCAGGGTGTCTACCTGAATTAATTCTTTAATCAGCCCCAAACCTGCCGGCCCAACTACGATCCCTCCCAGCAGGTAGCCGAGAATTACCGGCTGCCGCAACAGCGATGCAAAGAGTCCTCCTGCTGCGGCAGCAGCGAGAACTAGAACTAAGTCAACGATCAGTCGGAAGTCTTCTTGCACAACTTTATGAAAAAAGTATAAAGTTATATTATAGTATCTAATGTGTTGACTATGTTTGGCGCGTTGACTATAGTTGAGGAACAAGCACAACGGCCACCCTTGACCCAGGTATTTTCTCATGGCACAGAGTTCAACTGCTCACAAAAAGCTTAACCTCTTGCAAGTTTATCGAGGGATTGCGGCTGTATTAGTGGTAATGTTTCACCTCACCGATATGAGCGCCGAGAGATTAAATCAAGTTACTTTTTTTAATTTATTTCAGGCGGGGTGGAGCGGTGTAGATTACTTTTTTGTATTGAGCGGTTTCATAATGGTGTATGTTCACCGATCGGCGATCGGTAAAAAAGACCAGTTAAAATCTTTTTTAGTCAAGCGCGCCGTGAGAATTTATCCGATATACTGGATAATGACTCTCACAGTTTTGTGTTTTTTTCTAGTAATTCCCGGTTTTGCTAACAATAAAGATTTAGGTTTGGGACAGGTAATTGTTTCGCTGCTCTTGATTCCTCAAAATGACAAGCCCATTCTCGATGTAGGTTGGACTTTAATTTACGAATTATATTTTTACTTCCTGTTCAGTATAGCTATCTGGTTCAAACCAAAACATTCTGTACCGATACTTTCGACTTGGCTATTTGTCACGATTCTACATTTTTGTAAAATTATAAACTTTCCCAAATCTTTTTTCTTGCTAAATCAACTATTTGGCAATATGAATCTAGAATTTGTTTTGGGCTGCTTGGCTGCCTATATGGTGATTAAATATAACAATAAGATCGGTAAGTACAGGTGGATATTGTTTGGAATAGCAAATTTAGGATATGTTATTTTAGGAATGGTCGTCGCATGGGGAAACATAGAGTTTGAGCGCGTCACAACTTTTGCAGTGCTAGCAGCTATGTTAATCATTGCTGCTACCTCGATCGACCTCAAGGAGTCCCCGAAAATTCCTGCTATTTTAATTTTCTTGGGAGATGCCTCATACTCGATATTTTTGACCCACGGGCCGCTGATTTCAGCAAGTACAAAAATTCTGCAAAAGGCGAATTTAGCAAAATATTTCGACGGTTTCTTTGCTCCGGCTCTACTGGCAGTGTTCGCCGTAGTTTTCGGTTGCATATTCTACTCTTTGATAGAAAAACCCTTGACAGTTTTTCTGCGGAAAAATATTGTTGAAAGAATGTTTCGTCCCAAAGCAGAAGGCCGAATTTAAAAAATCCGAAGGTTGGGCGCCGTTGGAAGCTAAGAATCCCGATACTGTCTGCTGTGAAATTAATCTCCTTCTAACGGGTTATTGTTACTTTCGGACTCCCAAGCCTAAACTGTGATTTTATTCCTCAAAAACGCAGTCAGTCGAGATATTTGAGCTGTATAGTGAAAAGCCCTCGGATGCCCCAGATTATGGGGATTATGGACAGCCATCTCACGCATTTACAACCATGTCCCATTTATTTGAGCCATTCGATCAACGTGGCGTTAGCTTCCGAAATCGCATTGCAGTTTCTCCCATGTGTCAATATTCCAGTGTTGATGGGTTCGCGAATGATTGGCATCTGGTTCATCTCGTCAGTCGAGCCGTAGGAGGGGCAGGGCTGGTGATGACTGAAGCAGCAGCAGTCGAGCCTGAAGGACGAATTACGCCGCAAGATTTGGGAATCTGGCAAGATGCTCACATTGAAATGCTGGCGCGAATCGTCGAGTTAATTCACCGCAACGGTGCGGTTGCTGGAATTCAACTTGCTCATGCAGGTCGAAAAGCCAGTACAGCACTTCCGTGGGATGGCGGGGATGTGCTTTTGGAATCTCAAGGGGGATGGACTTCGATCGCCCCTAGCGCCATTCCATTTGAACCCGATAGCCCCGCCCCGATCGCTGTGAGTATCGAAGACATTCAAAAGCAGACGACACTCTTTGTGAACGCAGCCCAACGCGCCCTCGAAGCCGGATTTGACGTAATCGAGATTCATGCGGCTCACGGCTACCTACTGCATGAATTTATGTCTCCCTTGAGCAATCAACGGACTGATGACTATGGGGGAAGTTTTGATCATCGCATCCGGTTTTTATGTGAAGTCGTGCAAGCAGTGCGAAATGTTTTGCCCGATCGAACACCGCTTTGGGTTCGCATCTCTGCAACCGATTGGGTTCCAAATGGTTGGGACATTGAACAAAGTATTGCACTCAGCGATAAATTAAAGTCACTGGGTGTTGATTTAATCGATTGTTCATCAGGGGCAATTGTACCGGGTGAAAAGATTCCGACGGGTGCAGGTTATCAAACTATTTTTGCCGATCGCATTCGACGCGAAGCCAACATCGCCACCGGAGCCGTTGGTATGATTACTGCACCCGCGCAGGCTGACCACATCATCCGTACAGGTCAAGCAGATATGGTATTACTGGCCAGAGAACTGCTGCGCGATCCTTATTGGCCGATGCGGGCAGCGAAGCAACTACGTCAATCAGTGCCTGCTCCTATTCAATACGATCGCGCTTGGTAATTAAGCGAATTTGCGATCGATTTTAGGTCAGCCGATTTAATCAATTAACAGGAGTGAATATGTCTGAAATTCAAAACAAGGTTGTCATCATTACAGGAGCAAGTAGCGGTTTAGGTGAAGCCACCGCTCATCGTTTAGCCGCCAGCGGAGCCAAACTGATGCTTGCTGCGCGCCGCGAAGATAGACTCAAGGACTTGGTGGCTGCAATCGAAAAAACAGGTGGCACAGTTGCCTATCGAGTCACCGATGTGGCCGATCGCGCCCAGATGCAAGCATTGGCAGACGCAACGCTGGAAACCTATGGACGCATTGATGTTCTGGTCAACAATGCGGGTTTAATGCCACTGTCTCCCCTTGACCAGATTAAGGTCGATGAGTGGGATCAAATGATTGATGTCAACATTAAAGGCGTGCTTTACGGCATCGCTGCGGTGCTCCCGACTATGCGCCAACAGAAGTCCGGGCACGTAATCAACTTGTCGTCTGTTGCAGGACATAAAGTATTTCCGGCAGGGGCAGTTTACTGTGCTACCAAGTATGCCGTGCGAGCAATTTCCGAAGGGCTGCGACTGGAGTCAAATGGTGAAATTCGTTCTACCAACATTTCACCGGGTGCGGTTGCGACTGAGTTAACCAGTACCATCTCTCATGGTGATACGGCATCAGGGGTGAATCAGTTGTATTCAGTCGCCATTGATGCGGATGCGATCGCCCGGGCCATTGCCTATGCCATTGAGCAACCCGGTGATGTGGATGTCAACGAAATGATCATCCGTCCGACTCGTCAGGAGTTGTAAAGTGGGGCGAATGAAAGTCGATCGACTCTCCATTGAATACGGATTCTCTGACTGCATCGTTCTGCATCGTTGTGTCGATCGCACCTTCCCTCGTCCAACCCAACAATCTAATCAATCTAGCCACCATAATATCGGATAATTGTAAAGCAATTAACCAAGCTAACAGCATGAGTATTGACCACTTAAACACAGACTACGGCATTGCCGGCCACCTCACCTTCGCCACGGGAAACGGTGGTTTCCCGATGATTCACATCGACAACGGTCAAGCCAAAGCCTTAATTTCTGTGTATTCCGGTCAAGTGCTATCCTTTCAACCAGCCACAGAAACCACAGACTTGATGTTCCTCAGCGACAAAGCCTACTATGCCGAAGGGAAAGCCATCAAAGGCGGTATACCCATCTGTTGGCCTTGGTTTGGCCCAGATCCCGAAGCCTTGGGGCGTCCGAGTCATGGGTTTGTGCGGAATCGCCTCTGGAATGTGCTAGAAACCGCCACAACCCCCGACGGCGCCACCAAAGTCACTCTCGGACTCAAGGATACCGATGAAACTAGAGCAATTTGGCCTATCGCCTTTGAACTGGCGATCGTAATTACGATCGGCACCAGCCTCACTGTAGAATTAATCACCCGCAATCTAGGCGACAAAGCATTTCCCCTCACCCAAGCTTTCCACACCTATTTCCAAGTCGGCGATATCAACCGCGTGCAGGTTTTAGGCTTAGAAAATAGCCAGTATCTTGATAAAGCCGATGGTGGTGTCGAAAAAACTCAAGTGGGTGCAGTGGTAGTAACAGGTGAAGTCGATCGCATTTATCTTGATGTCACCAACGAATTAGTCATTGACGATAGCGCCCTAAATCGTCGGATTCGCATTAAATCATCGGGTAGTAAATCCGTCGTAGTGTGGAATCCCTGGGTAACAATTTCTGCAAATATGGCCGACCTGGATGATGCAGATTATCAGCGTTTACTCTGCGTAGAAACGACCAATGCAGCTACAGATATTGTGGAAGTTCCCGCTCATGGTGAGTTCCGCTTGCAGGCAATTTACAGCGTTGAACGCGACTAAGGAATTAGAACTTAATCTTAGCGGTGATGGGGTCAAAATTCCCAGTAAGCGGTTCAACATTTCAATTGGATATTTTGGGCGTTGCTCAAATCCCACCCACAAGACTGGGATTGTTTCTTTAAATACAACTTAAATGCCGATTAGCTGATTGAATTGAAAAACTCTGTCACCCTAATGACTAATAATACCAAATCCCAAATTTCTACCCTGTTTATTTCTTAGTCCGCCAAAGACGTTCGGGTAAGCTGAGTCGAACCGTATAGCTACAGACAAAACTTTGTATGATCGGTTTCAGCCGCCGACTCCGATCTTTTTACTTACCATCAATTATTATGCAAAACTTCAACTGGACAAAACTTCAAAATGGCTCAGACATTCGCGGTATCGCCCTCGAAGGCGTTCCCAATGAAACAGTCAACCTAACGCCAGAAATTGCGACAATCTTAGGTAAATCCTTTGTCAGTTGGCTGGTGCAAAAAGTCCATAAACCAGCGGCAGAATTAACGATCGCGATCGGGCGTGACAGTCGCCTATCAGGGCCAACCTTAATGCAAGCAGTCATGGAGGGAATCACCTCAGTTGGTGCCACCGTGTACGACTTTGACATGGCCTCAACACCCGCCATGTTTATGAGTACCATTACCCCTGGTTTTGATTGCGACGGCGCGATTATGCTCACTGCTAGCCATTTGCCCTTTAATCGCAACGGCTTAAAGTTTTTCACCGCCAAAGGTGGGTTACAAAAACAGGATATTACAGATATTTTAGCACTAGCCCAAAGTAATAATTTTCAGCCCGCCCCATCGCCCGGTAAAATTGTAAAGCATGATTTTATCTCTGTTTATGCTAACCAATTTGTCACAAAAATCCGGGAAGCCGTCAATCACCCCGATAACTTTGAGCAACCACTAACAGGATTAAAAATTGTTGTGGATGCGGGTAATGGTGCTGGCGGTTTTTATGTTGATAAAGTCTTAAAACCTTTAGGTGCAGACACTACGGGCAGTCAGTTTTTAGAACCAGATGGTACTTTCCCCAATCATGTGCCAAATCCCGAAGATAAACAGGCAATGCAGTCAATTTGTCAAGCGGTAATTGAACATAAAGCTGATTTTGGGATTATTTTTGATACCGATGTCGATCGCAGTGCGGCCGTCGATCAAGTTGGCAAGGAACTCAATCGCAATCGCTTAATTGCCTTGATTTCGGCGATCGTATTACAAGAACACCCAGGCTCTACCATTGTCACCGATTCTATCACCTCCGATGGATTAACGCAATTCATCGAACAAGATTTAAAAGGGATTCACCATCGCTTTAAACGCGGCTACAAAAATGTGATTGACGAGTCGATTTGCCTCAATGAAGCCGGCCAGGAATCATGGCTGGCGATTGAAACCTCTGGACATGGAGCTTTGAAAGAAAATTACTTTCTGGATGATGGCGCTTATTTGGTCAGCAAATTATTGATTGAATTGGCTAAGTCAAAGCTAGCAAACCAATCTTTGCCAGATTTAATTGCAAATTTAAAAGAGCCAGAAGAAAGTGCAGAATTTCGGATTAAACTTGGTGTGGATGATTTCAAGGCTCATGGCGATCGGGTTATTGAACAACTGCAACAATTTGTCTCAACGCAAGCAGACTGGAAAATAGTTCCCAATAACTACGAAGGTCTGCGAATTTCCTGCACGTCTGCTAGCGAATCCGGCTGGTTTCTGTTACGCTTATCACTCCATGATCCGGTGATGCCTTTGAATGTTGAGTCTAATGTTAAGGGTGGTGTTGCTCACATAGTGGCTCGGCTTTTAGCGTTTTTCCAAACCACAGAATCCCTTGATTTTTCGGCACTATCGCTCTAACTTTTACTCGTGTCAGACTATTAGTAAACCAAACCCAAGGAGGAATTTAATCATGTGGCTTTTAATCATAAAATGTTCGGCTGCAAGCTGGGATACCCATTCCAAAGCTTTCAAAGCCATTGCTGCCAAATATCCGGCCACGCCTTCCTCTTCCAAAAAGATGAAAGGATCTGGTCAACGCATCATGGAATATCAGCTTGAGAATGTCAACGATGTAGAGGAATTTATGGAAGAATGCTTGACCTTAGATGGTTTCACCGCTGCCTTTGAATCTCTATAATTCTAGGTGATAGATTATAGCAATTCTCAATTTTTATCTCATACCATTTTAGATGTGAGATTGAAAAATTGGGAATTAATACTATTTACCCAAAAATCAGGCTACAATAACTAGAGAGTTTGAGGAACGTTCTCGGCAAATAAACTGCCAAGAAAGAATTGATTTAACAGCAGAGGAGTTAAAAATAATTCTGTTGTAGCGCCGTGAACTATAACTAATACCAATTGTTAAAAGTTATGCAACAGTAGCGAGGACTGATAAAATATAATCCCATCCGCTGAGAGATTAAGAGTGTTTCTCTTGAAACTTGAGTTCTCCTAGATTTGTAGTGGAAACGGTAGTGTTAGCGTCTGGCTCAAGCGGGCTTTCCTCCCCGCACTAGAGAAATTTTTATTATTCTTATCACCTCAACTTAAGTATTTATTTAAGTTAGTCTCTCCTCTCCAAATCTTTGACAATCAAGCATCCCGGATACCCGCCACGTGATTCATTCCGAAAGCAGACTCAGGACCGGTGAAATAAAAAACCTGTATCCGATGAAACTTGCCGAACGTATTTATCTCGCGCAAGTCAATGCTTCAATTCTAAAATCTAAAATCTAAAATCTAAAATCTAAAGTCGATTGACCAAGCTTTTTACCTACGGGTGTTTCTCTCGACTTATTACGGATTGCTATAGTTAGTCTAGATAGTTAAAAATATATCAGCGAGACAAAGGTTAAGGACAGCTAGTGATGGTAATGACTGTGAATCGAGACAACTGCGAGCTAAGTACGGAAATAATTACAGGTCGGATTTTGCGGTGGGGGCAGTTGAAAGCAAACCAGCTAACCGCTAGTTCGATCGGGGGAATTGTTGCTGGTATTCTAAGTTTTGCCCTGCCGGTGCAAGCTTTGCAGGTAGTTGTGACGCCGACAAATCCCCAACTGGGAGATACGCTGTCAGTAATGATTCAGGTTGACGGTAACGGCGGGGAAACTCCACAAGTTTCTCTACAGCAAAAAAACTACCCCGCTTTTCCGATCGGCAACGGTCGCTTTCGGGCCCTGCTACCGACGACGCCGCTAGAGAAACCCGGTGCCCGCCTTCTTCAAGTCGCAGGTGACGGACAAGTGCAGAAGTTGAGCGTGCAAGTGCGCGATCGAAATTTTCCTACTCAATCCATCTGGCTACCGCCTGGGAAAGACAGCGAAGGTACAGATGCTGAATTCGATCGCGTAGACGCATTTAAAGCACTCGTGACACCCGAAAAATTTTGGGACGGCAAATTGTTGCGCCCCAACTCCGGCGAAATTACCACTATTTACGGGGTGCGACGTTATTATAATGGGGTATTTGCTCAAGACTACTACCACCGCGGCGTTGATTATGCGGGTGCTTACGGTTCCCCTGTAGTCGCACCAGCAGCAGGTCGGGTATCTCTAGTGGGACGCGAATCCCAAGGGTTCAAAATCCACGGGAATGTCGTGGGTATTGACCACGGTCAGGGGGTAGCAAGTATTTTGATGCACCTGGCCCGGATTGATGTCAAGGAAGGCGATGTCGTGAAACCAGGTCAAGTAATTGGTACTCTGGGGTCAACGGGGGCTTCCACAGGCCCTCACCTGCATTGGGGACTTTACGTGCATGGGCAGGCCGTCGATCCTGTACCTTGGCGGCTTCAGGGAGTTGAGTAGGAGTTTTTACAGGTTTTGACGGATTTATCAGTCAATTATGGGGTAAGTTTGTGGCTGGGGTGTGCAGATAACTTTATGGGTTATCAGTATTGAGTTAGGATTTGTATAAAAATTCTCAACTCAACTCTCAAAACTCGAATCTCAAGACGCTAACAATCGCGTCTTCACAAAACTTTATTGATGATGCCGTTGAGCGGGGACGCATATATGAGTATTGAAAAAATTGTTGAACAGGCTTTGCAGGATGGCTATTTAACGCCGTCTATGGAAGCTGAGGTGGGACGGATCTGCAATACGGCTTCGGAATTGTCGATCGAAGAGTACATGGCTCTCGATCGTCTGATGGGCTCTTTGTTGACTGGGGAAGTGGTGGTTCTGCCACGCAAACAGTTCATCAACGTGATGGAAGAGTTGGTGCTCAGCGATGCGATCGCTAGGGTGGCCGAAATTGAGGCGACGAGCGACCTGAGTCTGGATGTGGGAGATATTGCAGCTTATGCTTTAAATAGGCTGCCACCTCTGTACGCTACGACGGAAGAGGGAGCTCACTTTCAAAGGGCTAGGGCTAAAGAGCAACTTCACGATTTGATTTCCAAAGAAGTCAATGCAGCGATCGCCCGCAACTTGGACAGGCCCGACACCCCAAACCCCACAGCTTTGGGCAAGTCTTCTGGAAACGAAGTTCTTTCACAGCTAAGCACTTGGCTGCAAGCTAACGCCACTAATTTTGAACCCCAGCCTTAGTACCACCCCAACAGCTCTATTTATGGTTAAGTTGATCCCGCTCAATTCAGAAAGCGGGATTTTTAGTTTCTGAGCCAGCAAGATTCATCTGAAGGCAGAAGCCCGAAGGCAGAAGCCAGAATTCAAGAACAAAAAATTAAAATTTAAGAGTTTTCTTTATTTCTTACCTAAAAAAAATCTCTCCTCTTTCTTCCTTCTTCCTTCTTCCTTCTTCCTTCTTCCTTCTTCCTTCTTCTTTCAAACGATTAATTGCTGCTGTCAGAAGACTCAGCCGAAGGGCCAGCGGTAACTTTTGTCTCTCGTTTTTCGCGTTTTTTCCGTTCCGCTTGGATGACATCTTGAAGCACTATTCGCGCTTGGGCCATTTTTTCCAAATTGCTGCGGTACAAATCTAAATCTTTGCTAACTTTGTCTTCTGGCAGGTGCAAGGCCGCACTGACTTTGGCGATCGCGTCGTTTCGCGTGTCTTGGTCTTTTACTAAGTTAGGGTCAGCTTTTTCTAATAGCGAGAACAAACCGATCGCGAACAAGCGGCTGTACTTAAATTGAGGGTTGCTGGCGATCGCCCCTAAAGACGCTTGCAAATCCGCTGTATCTTCAAAGCTGGTCGAGCGATCAAGCCACGAGAGCAACTCTTGGCCGGAAAGTCTATCCGCCAAGCTTTCCAATCGCTGAGCGTCTTGCTTGTAGCGCTCTGGATCGTCTTCTAGGGACTTGCATAAAGCGTTAAAAATTGAAAGTCTGTCTGCTTCTGGGGCGTACCCAAGCATGAATCGATCAAAAGCGGTCACTACACCCAAAGCATAAATCGGGTCGTATTGAAAATCGGCATTCGCCGAAAGCAAGTGCATTTCTACCATCAACTCTTCCACCACTCGACGGTAAATTGAGTTGATCGGTCGAGTGTGAATCGTATAGAAACTTCGCTTAGTATCTGAAACAGTACGGTTATTGTTCACCTGAGTCTTATAGATAAATAATTTTGCCGTAGCGGGCGTGCCTGCGCGGCGTGAGTAAAGTCGGGGTAGTCAATTCGGCGATCAGGCTGACAAAATTTGCCAGTTTTTTAAGGGTTGCGGCCGGATTGCGAGACAAAATTTTCTCAAAAATATTTTACGCGCGATCGGCAGCAACAATTAATATGTCGCCATAGGAGGGAAAAACCCCAGTATCTTTACAATCATAGCTTAGCTGGGATCGCTCATAAATCTAATCTTCTGACTTGCCCAGCCTAGATATGGCTTTCCATATCACAATAACTTTTTTTTGTCAACCATACTCGTGAAAAATCAAACAAACATGACACTTTCTCCTGAATTAATAGCTTTAGCCCAGTACATGGCGGGCGAATTTGACAACCGGGAACAAGCGCTAGCAGAGCCGGCGTGGTACGTCCACCTTCGTATGTGGCAAAGACCACTACCCGTTCCTTTATTTTCCGAACCCAGCATTGCCCTGTTTGCCGAACAAGCCAACATTCTGGAATTAGACAAGCCATACCGCCCCCGCATCGTGCAACTGAGGCACTCACAGATAGCGCCAGGACTGATTGAAGCTCAGTATTATATGTTTAACGACATTACAGCCGTCAAAGGAGCCGGTTGCAACCCCGACTTGCTTGGAAAGCTAACGAAGGAGCAAATCCAACTCCTCCCCGGCTGCACCCTGTCGGTTGCAGTGGAAAATTTAGCCTCAAACGGCTATCGATTTCGGGCATCTTTGCCGGAGGGCACTCGCTGCGGCTTTGCCTACGGGGGGCAAAATTACCAAGTAGACTTGGGATTTGAAGCCGCAGGCGAGGAATTTCTCAGCTACGACAAAGGAATAAGCCCCACGACAGGCAAGGCTATCTGGGGAGCTTTAATGGGCCCTTTTAGATTTGTCAAGCGTCAGGATTTTGCTGCTGAGATATTGGTTTGAAGCAAGAAGCAACAACAAACAAGGAAGAAAAATTTAGCTATCTAGGATAGAAGGCAAGACTTTACCTTGACCTATTCTTCTACTTTAGTGTTTTGGTGAACCTCTCAACCTCTCAAGAAAGGAAGAAAGCATAAGGAAGCTGGCAAGAATTTACCTGCTTCCTGTTCTTGTGCAGGGTTCCGGCGCTTTTTGTGAGCCTCAAGCTTAAATTGCGCTTACACCGCCAGCGATGTAAGCCCAGTGGTCAACTTGCGCGCGGCACCCCCTCTAGAGCTTCTTCTTCCGTTTCAAAGATTTCAAACACAGAATCCATCATGGTGACTTCAAACACCAGTTTGGCTTCGGGATGAACATTGCAAATGCGGAAACTTCCCTTAACTTTATCCGCATCCCGCATACCTGCTACAAGTGAGGTCAGGCCAGAGCTATCGATAAAGTTAACCTGACCAAGATTCACTACAACATGGCGGCTAAGTTTGGAAATACACTCTTGCAACTTGAGGCGGAATTGCCAAGCTGTAGTGATGTCCAACCGTCCTGTCGGTGCTAAGACGATAACTGTTGTACCGTCTTGAAGCGTGTGGGTTTTTTGATCAATATGAATCACTGACCCTTCCCTCAAATTTATTATCTATCGCGGTGGTTACTGTCCCAGTAGTTTAACTCAGGTCGGTGACTGCTGAGGCATCCAATTCGCCCAATCTTGCGGTTTTAAGAACTTGGAGTAGAGTTCGGCTTCGGGAGAGTTGGGTTCTGGCTCGTAACAATATTCCCAGCGTACCAAAGGTGGCAGGGACATGAGAATCGATTCGGTGCGTCCGTTGGTCTGCAAGCCAAAGGTCGTGCCTCGATCGTACACCAAGTTAAATTCAACGTAACGGCCGCGGCGGTAAAGTTGGAAATTACGCTCGCGCTCGCCGTATTCTTTCGATCGGTGCTTTTCAATAATAGGGGTGTAAGCCGGCAAAAATGCCCTGCCGCAGTCCTGTACAAAAGCGAACAGCGACTCCCAAGTCCTAGGTTCCGGCATCCCGATGTTGTTGCTGCACTCAGCGGCCTTGCCTTTGACATGATGGTCGCGGTAAAGCGCGCCTTGAGCGCTTTGGTAGTCAAAAAACAGACCGCCCACGCCGCGGGTTTCTTGGCGGTGAGGCAGGTAGAAATATTCGTCGCACCAAAGTTTAAATGTCGGATAATATCCGGGATGGTGGCGATCGCAAGCTGCTTTCAGAGTTTTGTGAAAATGAGCTGCATCCTCAGCCAACGGGTAATAAGGAGTCAAATCCACACCGCCACCAAACCACCAAATCGGCCCAGCCTCAAAATAGCGGTAATTTAGGTGAACCGTAGGCAAGTAGGGATTGCGGGGGTGCAGCACCATCGAAGTACCCGTGGCATAGAAATCGTGACCGGCAGCTTCGGGGTGCTTTGCCAGAATCAAAGCGGGCAAACTTTCGCCCCACACTTGGGAAAAATTGACTCCTCCTTGTTCAAACACATCGCCTTCGCGCATGACGCGAGAACGTCCGCCGCCACCTTCGGATCGTTCCCAAGAGTCCTCCTTAAATTTGCCAACGCCATCGAGCTGTTCGAGGGATTGACAAATTTCGTCTTGTAGGGTTTTCATAAATTGGCTGACTCTAGCTCTAGAGTCAGCGGGCGGCAAAAACGGGGAAGTGGCGGTTTTAAGTGTGGTAGAAACTGTCATCCGATTTAAGATTTAAGATTTTAGATTTTAGATTGAAGAATTGCGACCACGGATCAATTCGGGGATTGTGACCAAATTGCTTTCGGTCGTAGAAATTCTTGCCGAGGGCATTTGAGTTTGAGATTGACCGTGAGTCCCAAATCCTGTCGTCATGTAATTATGCCACCGTAGGTCTGCAAATGATCGCTATGAAGTTACATTAAAAAATAGCAATAAAAATATACTTAAACCTGCGATCGAAAATTCGCTAACCCAATTGCAGAGCTATGGTGGAGAACACAATGCCCAATACACTCGATGTTAGTTCAGTCTTAGAAATCCTGCGACCCGTGCAAGACCCCGAACTGCAAAAGAGTTTGGTGGAATTGAACATGATTCGTAACATAAAAATTGACGGCGGTGTCGTCAGTTTTACTTTAGTGCTGACAACGCCTGCTTGCCCGCTGCGAGAATTTATTGTCGAAGATTGCCAAAAAGCGGTCAAACAGTTGCCAGGAGTCGAAAAAGTGGCGGTGGAGGTGACAGCCGAGACGCCACAGCAAAAGGGAGTGGTCGATCGCCAAGGCATTGAAGGCGTTAAAAATATTATCGCAATTTCCAGCGGCAAAGGCGGCGTCGGCAAAAGCACGGTGGCGGTAAATGTGGCAGTAGCGCTGGCGCAAACCGGCGCTAAGGTGGGTTTGCTGGATGCCGATATCTATGGGCCCAATGACCCAACAATGTTGGGTCTGGGGGACGCGAAAGTGATGGTTAGGGACGGGAAAAGCGGGGAAAGCCTCGAACCCGCCTTTAATTACGGCGTCAAATTAGTGTCGATGGCGTTTTTAATTGACAAAGACCAACCCGTGATTTGGCGCGGCCCGATGTTGAACGGGATCATTCGGCAATTCCTCTATCAGGTGAATTGGGGCGATTTAGACTATCTGATTGTCGATATGCCTCCGGGTACTGGAGACGCGCAGTTGACGATGGCGCAAGCGGTGCCGATGGCTGGTGTCGTGATCGTGACGACGCCGCAGACTGTGGCTTTGTTGGACTCCCGCAAGGGGTTAAAGATGTTCCAGCAGTTGGGAGTGTCGGTGTTGGGAATTGTGGAAAATATGAGCTATTTTGTGCCGCCGGATATGCCCGACAAGCAATACGATATTTTCGGTTCTGGTGGCGGGGAAAAGACTGCTGCTGAGTTGGGAGTGCCGCTGTTAGGCCGCATTCCGCTGGAAATTCCGTTGCGGGAAGGTGGCGATTCGGGGGTCCCGATCGTGGTGGGACAACCGGGTTCTGCTTCAGCTAGGGAGTTGCGGGCGATCGCGGGTCGCATTGCGGGTAAAGTTTCCGTAGCAGCCTTAGCCTAACTCACATCTTGGATTGTTAATCAGCTTTTGATGGGCGGGCGTCCCGCCCAACCCCTACTCCCCACAAGAAACCTGTGAGTGTTTGTGGAACAGGCAAGATGCCTGTTGAATTTGTGGAACAGGCAAGATGCCTGTTGAATTTGTGGAACAGGCATCTTGCCTGTGAGTGTTTGTGGAACAGGCATCTTGCCTGTTGAATTTGTGGAACAGGCATCTTGCCTGTTGAATTTGTGGAACAGGCATCTTGCCTGTGAGTGTTTGTGGAACAGGCATCTTGCCTGTGAGTGTTTGTGGAACAGGCATCTTGCCTGTGAGTGTTTGTGGAACAGGCATC
>NZ_JAUBTS010000002.1:110811-151505 GCF_036705105.1 Microcoleus sp. B9-D4 | reverse complement strand
TTGCCTGTTTTAGCATCAAGTCTCGATCGCCAAGAAAAGGTAAGCTATAAACAGCAAACATAACATTCAAACAATTATGATTTTTCCAGGTTCGGCAGTTCGAGTTAAAGATAAGGGTGAGATTTACTACGCCTTTCAAGGACAAGTCCAGCGAGTTAGCGACGGGAAAGTCGCGGTACTGTTTGAAGGCGGCAATTGGGACAAGCTGATCACGTTCCGCCTGTCGCAGTTGGAACTTGTCGATGCTACGGCTGGTCGCGCGAAATAGTCAGCGGTCATTAGTCATTGGTAATGGGTAATGGGTAATTTGTAATTGCTAAAGTACCCAATACCAGGCTACTAACTGAAGACCCTTGAAACTAGCAAAAAACCAATGACTAATGACTAATGACTAATGACTAATCACTAAAACTATGCGTTTACCTTTACCCCAATTTGCTACAAAAGAGCGCCATCCCGATCGCATTGCTGAGGTGATCGAGACGGCAACTTCGGAGTTTTTGGCTCAATGTTTGGAACCGGAAGACTTGAGTTTTCCCGTGATGCCACCTTTTGGGAGTTGGGTGAAGGCCGAGGATGAAGAGTCTAAAAATCAAATTTACGGCGTGGTTTATTATGCCACGACTAGCCCGATCGACTCGGTGCACAGAGCTCGCGCTTTGGGTTTGTCGCTGGAAGAGTTGCGGGAGGAACAACCGCAGATTTTTGCGATGCTAAAAACCGAGTTTCGAGTGGCGATTGTCGGGTTTGAGGCTGCGCCGGAAAGGTTGAACGGTCACGGCCCATCGAGGGGTAAAATTTATCAGTATTTGCCGCCGCGCCCGCCGCAAATTCACCAGGCGGTTTATCGCTGCGAACCGGATGAGGTGATTGATTTTACGGTGCAGTTGGATTTTTTGAGGACGCTGCTGGGGGTGGCTAATGCGCCGGTGGATGCGCTGACGGCGGCGGCGATTCGGGAGATTTATCAGTTGCGGATGCGCGATCGATCTTGGTTGGTGGAAGCGGGGAGGAGTTTGAGTGTTTTGTTGAAGGATGATTACGATCGGTTGCGGGTGATTTTGAGTCAGATTCATCCGTAGAGAAAAGCTGAATAGTATGTTTGAGGCCGATCGTCCAATATTCAGGCGATCGCACCAGCCAGACTCTGGTATTCGATGAGCCTTACAATTAAATGGAGGAGGAAGAAACGATCCCACTTAATTCAAAATGCGATCGCCCGTTTGTCTGGCACAGCCGTAAAAGATGATATAATGGGAGCGAGTAACATGATTTATCAAAATCTATGTCGGCCAAGGATATCTTTCATGCCTCTGTATGTTCAGCTTTGGAAAAGGAAGGGTGGACTATTACCCACGATCCTTTGTACCTCAAAGTAGACGAAGATAAGCTTTATGTGGACTTAGGGGCTGAAAATAATTTGTTAGGAGCCGAAAAGTACGGACAGAAGATAGCAGTAGAAATTAAGTGTTTTTTAGGTCTGTCATTGATAAATCAGTTTCACGAGGCTATAGGTCAAGCCTGGAATTATAAAGTGGTTTTGGAAGAGTCAGAACCGGATAGACTTCTTTATTTGGCAATTCCCGAAGATATTTATGAAGAATTTTTTACTCGGCGTTTAGCTCGAATGTCAGTGACGCGGATGCAATTAAACTTGATTGTGTTTAATCCTGCGAGAGAGGCGATCGTTATATGGAAATAGAAAAGTATAGAGAGCTAATTCAATCAATCATTGAAAAACACTCTAGCTGCGGTTCGGACGATGGGGAGATAGAAACTGAAATTGCTTGTGACATCAAACGCGATCGCTATTTGATGTTTCATGTGGGATGGCGTGGAGAAAGACGAGTTTATGGTTGCGTTATTCACATCGATATTAAAGAGGACAAGATTTGGATTCAGCGAGATGGAACTGAAGTAGGAATTGCTAATGAGTTAATTGAAGTCGGAGTACCCAAGTCGGATATTGTTTTAGGGTACAGGTCTCCCTATATGCGTAAGTTTACGCTGGTTGGCGGCGGGCTAGGCGATCGCCCCAGCCAAACTCCGGTATTTGACGAACCATACAATTAAATTGAGAGGGAAAAAACGATCGCACTTAATGTACAAAGTTTACCGCACTTTGTGACAATCAGCAACGTTTACAGGAGCATGACTCTCTGACACAATCGGGAGCATGGGAAGAGCAGGTAAAGCCCTCAAAAAAATATTAGAGGCATACGATATCAGTCAATATCAATTGGCGGCAAAGATGGAAATCGATCGCTCAAACGTTAGCCGTTGGGTGAGCGAAGAACGAGACCCGTCTGCCGAGGCGGTATTTGCCATTAAGCAAGCGTTGCAGACATTCAATCGGGAGGCGGCTGATGAATTCGTCAGGTTGTACCTGGGAAATGGCGAGGAAAACGGTTAGGTTATTAGGTGTGGAGAGTGTCGCGCCGATCGCCCTTGCTGCATTCAAGGACGATCGCCCATGAATGCAGCAATATTTTATTTAAAGGGATAAAGATTATATGTGGGTAGAGATAACAGGGCTGAATCAAGTTCCCGAATGGGATATTTTGAAGGTAAAAGTTGAGGGTACTTCGCTGATTTTAAATCGTCAAGGCTTGAATGTCACTTGTTACCGCAATGCTTGCACTCATTTAGAATATCCGATCGACATGGGTAAGGTAAATAACGGTATCATTACCTGTCCGTTTCATAAGTATCAGTACAAATTAGATAGCGGTAAATGTTTGAATGCACCAGCCGATTCCCTGGAATCTTATCCGGTAAAGATTGAGGGCGATCGCGTTTTTGTCGAGATAGATTAGTCATTAATCTTAGCTAAATCCGACAGGGGTTGAAACCCCTGTCTCATAGCTCAAGTCGTCTCAAGACGACTGTAGATTAATATTTGGTATCAAGTCCGGCTTAAATACCCCCTCACTCTCTTAGTCTGCGGAGGCAGACTTTGTTTTTGTAGTAGCGGTTTCAACCGCCGAATCATCGAGGGAGTAGCCAACCCGGATTTACTTTCAACCTACCATTTTCGCGCGCCCCTGGCGGAGGAAAATCGCCAAAAGCCCGATCGCACCTACCGCCAACAGCAGCCATTCTTCGGGTTCAGGAACCCCCGAAACATTCAGAGGATTATTCGGCTTACTCAACTGTTCCTTACCGGATTCTACCTCTCTGTCAAATCGATCGCTCTTAGCTTCCGCTGCTTTTAGCTGCTCCCTTTGCGCGTCATTAACTAACACAATCATCGAAGAATAAGGCGTCACCAGGTTGAATTTTTTAGCTACTGCGTGCATCGCATCCAGTTGGGTTAATTGATTTGAACTTTTCTGCTTGCTAAGTGCAGTTATCAACTGCCGCGCAGCTATCGGTTTAAAGCCTTCATTTCCAGCATTTTTTGACTCTGCAACTGCGGCCGATTTTGCGGTTTTTTTCGACTGCGGGGTTTTGGCATAACTCCAAGCATAGCCGTCAACAACGCTAACTGTAGATGGGCCCGAAGCTGCTGTTGTTGCTACTCGCTGCATCGCCTCTTTCATATGCGTAGCAACTCCACCGCCGCTATCTTGAATAAGCTTCAAAGTTGCGTCGTCGTAGCCGGGGGGCAAACCTCCCAAATGTACTGTCCATAGGGGTGAAGAGATGGAAAGTTTAAGTTTGCGATCGTCTGACAATTCGTAACTGTGGCGATCGCTCACCAAAAATACAGTATCGTAATTTTTATCGCCCCGCAACTGTGCAAACTGTTGCAGCATATCTTTGAGCTGGATTGTACCGTAAAACGTCACCTTTGTCGCATCGAAATTGCGTACATCTTCCACAAACTTAGGTGGCATTCCCGCAGCGCTGGCAACATACAAATCAACAGCATTTTTGCCTGCTGCATTAGCTTTCAACCATTCAAAAGTTTCTTTGACATCCTTATTTTCCGCCGCCATGCTGCGGGAAGTATCGAGAATAACTGCAAACTTCTTGCCTTGCGGTAACGAGTAATTTGCATCAGCCAACGGCTTAGCAGAAATGATATTTCCTCCCGGTAGAACCGCCTGCTGCGCTGTTAGAGGTTGCTGTGCGGCTGCGGGCAAAAAGGGTGGCAGCCAAGTTTCTCTTGCTTCTTTCCCGCTGTATTTGACCTCTTTTCCGGCGATCGTGCGGCGAGTATTTTGGTTCCAAAAAATGTTGCGTTTTTCAGCCAAAACAGGCATAGCCCAACCCTGCGGCTGGCGCATGACTTTGTAAGTAAGCCACAAGTGCATTTCTGTGGGCCCTTCAGTTTGGGTGAATTCTCGTTTAGCTGGGATTGGAAAAGCCCGCAAGCGGTATTGTTTCGGGCCAATTTGTTCTAGCAAAGCCGGATCGACTCTTTCTACTACCTGTTGGTTGTAGACTTGTTGGGCTGCACCGCGAGGCGATACGGTAAATACAAAACGTTTGTTTAAATCGCCAGTATCGCCCAGCCAAATTCCTGTAACTGCGGCGCTTTCCGGCAGCGAAAAGTAGTAGAATACTTCTTGCAAGTCCGGCGTTTGATTTTTGTAAACTTCGTAGAGTTGAACGTCAGCCCAGTCGCCGTTTTCTTTGACTGTCACGGCTTGCGACTGCAACCATACTTTTTCCTCATTGACATTGAGCAAACCAGCTTTTGCTTCTTCCCGGTTAAATGTTGACTGCACCGCGTGTTTTACTGCTTCTGTGTCGCCTTTTTGCAGTTCCGTATCGAAGAATTGCCCGTAGAGTTTTTCCGCTTTTTCTACATCAGCACTAGAGCCTTGATACAAAAACGGCGACATTAAAAAATTATAACTGTTCTGTACAGTTTGAGCCGCTCCGTCAGGTAAATTCAAACTATTTTTGTACATCTCATAAATGTGGTTATTTTCTCCCACAGTGCTGAGGTAGCGGTAAGGAGACAAATAAGCGTTAACTAAGCCCGATCGAATCATATCAGACTTTGCTAATAAAGTTTGGCGAACCGTGTCATTTGCAGGGGGAGTAGCCAGCATTTTCAGTGCTGCGACTTGTGGCTGCTGCTGCAAAGCCGAGAAAATAGCCAGCCAAGCTGCTATGACTCCCAAACTTCCGATTAGCGCTTTATTTTTCCCGTATTGTGCAGCAAAACTCTGCCATATTTTCCGCCCGGAATGAATGTAGAGAAAGCCGTACAGCGAAGGCATGACAACGAATAAGCTACAGGTTAAACCAAACAATATAAAGGATAGCGGTATCCAAATTAAACCCCAGATCCAGCTCCCGTATCTAAAGATATCCCAAAATGCTGATACCCATGTAAACTTGAAAAATTCAATGACTACAGTGAAGAATCCATAAAGTGTATACAATGCCACAGGTACAGCGTAATACATCAGCAAGGTTGCCGCCCAAATGCCAACTACTACCATTAAACTGTGACATCCTAATTGCAGCCACGCACTTCGCTTTTCTCCGATTAAGCTTAAAAAACGAGACTGTTTATTATGGGAAGTTTGAGAATCTGAGATATTTTGAACATTTTCTTTTTTACCCAGATAGCCGTACAGCATTTCCACTAAAAATGCTGCAATGCACAAAGCAATAGTAGCGATGATTTGATAACTAGCTGGGGTGAGTTCTCGTAGCAGGAACAAGCGGAGCAAACACAGCAAAAATAGCGGTGCTTCTACGCCGTAAAACCAACGCATTAGCTGTAGGGGTTGCTTGCTAAAACGCCTAGCTCCTATTACTGTACATACAGTGGGTACTGCAATCGTAGCTGCCATTGTCAAAGAAAACTCTAGCGGGATGATGCCATCGATGGTCGCCATAATTAATGGCACTCCTATAATCGGCAAAATTCCCAAGTAAACAATCGATAAAAATGTCAAATTCCACAGCCAAAAAATTGTTTTAAAAATTCCATCAAAGAGCTGTTTGATTTTCATTTATTTCTCCTTGTAAGCTTTGTTTGACGGTAGTGTATACATTACTCGCCAACTCTTTTACTTCCTGATTTTCGGCTTGTAGCGAACTGTCAAATAAAATGGAAACTAGCACCCAATTGTGATTTTTGTGGGTGAGGTCGCTACCGATACGGGACATGAAGTTATCTGTAGTTAGCTGTGCAGATTGCAGCCAGTATGCTGCTGATAGTTGGTTGTTTTTGAGAGACAGCCAGCGCGCAGTTACTGAAGGAGTTAGTTGTTTTTTTTCTATGCCATTGACGGGAATTCCGCTGGCCACAAAACACAACTCTGGGGCGTGATAAGTTTGCCAGGATGTGCTCGCTACTGTGAGCATGGAACCGCGCAAGTTGCCGGCGACAAATCTGATTTTTTGTGTTTGCGTGTCTGGATAGTTGCCAAAGAATTTTTGTTCGCTAGGATTCAGGGGAATCGACTCTGATTTAATGTCTTCAGGCAATCTTAAAGATGCGAGATCCATTTTTGACGTTTCTACATGAGACAGTTGAGCCATGACTGCCAAAACTGTGACTGCTGCAATTATTCCGGGTTTTGCTAAAGGGTGATTTTGGAGTATTCCTGAGTTTGGTTGGGCAGAAATACCGCGGGTTTTTTCTGGCTGAAATTTCGGTACTCGTTGCAGCATTAACCACGTCACAAAACAAGCACATACTAAACCGACAATTCCCAGAGGAACGTGCATAATTTGTGCTATGTTTGGCTGTTGAAAAACTTCCGAAACCAGGACTAACACGGCAACCCGCGCAGTGTTAGCACATACCAACATTAAGAGATTAGCAGCGCCGACTGCTAGCCATCTTAAGCTCAATTTACGCCCTTCCAGCCAGGTAGCAGCTAGCAAAAAGAGCGTTCCCACTAAGAGAGTTTTAATGCCGCTACAAGGCACGTCAACCTGAGCGATGCCGTTTTCCAAAACGATAATATCGTAAGAAGAAATAGCCCCAATTTGCAGCATTGAGAGCAACTGTTCTACTACCTGAGCAGTAAGCACTCGCGCCGGCAAACCTAATCCGCTATTAAACTGACTGTTGAATGGTAAAATACAAGCCAGCAAGCCCGCAACTGGCAAGTTTTTTTGCCAAAAGTTCTGCTCTACCAATAAGCCACACAGCCCGTAAGTTCCGAGGATAAATAGCAGGACAGTAAGTTGTTTGATATCAATTATGTACTGAAGGGCGATCGAGCAAATACCCGCACCCAACATCAACAGCAGCGGATCTCGCCTCAAAACGAAATTGGGTGAAAATCCTGGCGGGCGATCCTCTTCGATGGCTGCGCTAACGCACTTCCCGCTCGATCGCACTACTAATGCTACAATCAGAAAGCCAATTACTATCTTGTACAGTGTAGGTATCTCAACAAACGAGGATAACAGCCACTTAACTGCCGAGATATTGGCCCAAAACCAAGCAAGCGCCAGCAAAAAAGGAGCCAACCAAACTAAATTAACCCCTGAATTGGGACTGACAGCATCTGGAAGGTCAGAATTGGGAATATTGGTGCGCTGCATGATACCGCTTGACATTCACGTTGGTGACATCTTAGCTCAGCAAAATTAGTAATGTCTAGACCGATTATTTAAGTTTTGTCAAGCTTCGATTTTCTCTACAGAGGAGCTAGCGTTATAATAATTAATTTTATCGGAGGTAAAAATGAGCGAAAAAAGTCCAGGATACAAAATTGTTAGCGATAACCGCCAAGCGCGCCATCTCTATGAAATTATAGAGACATACCAAGTGGGAATCGAGTTGAAGGGAACCGAAGTCAAATCAATTCGGGAAGGAAAAGCCAATTTGCGGGACGGATATGGTTTAGTTCGGAACGGGGAACTGTGGCTGATAAACGTTCACATTTCGCCTTGGAGAAGTGCTAGTAACTATTTTAATCACGAACCCCGCCGCACCCGTAAATTGCTGATGCACAAGCAGGAAATTCGCAAATTAATCGGCAAAGTGGAAGAAAAAGGCTTGACTTTAGTACCGTTAAAAATGTATTTGAAAGGCGGCTGGGTAAAACTTGATATCGGTTTGGGTAAAGGGAAAAAACTGTACGACAAGCGCGAAGATTTGAAGAAACGCGAAGACAAGCGGGATATGGAAAGAGCGATGAAGCAATTTTAGTCATTAGTCATTAGTCATTAGACATCTCCGAAAAAGCAACTAAAACCTTGGGTACTCGAAGGTTGAAAGTTAACTTGTAGAGATGTTTATTAGTCAGGAGTCATTAGTGATTCATCATGGGTGATTGCTGATTAATGATTGGCTATTTTAAATCTAGTTCGGTTAATTACTCATCATAATATTTTTCAAAATCCTCCCTTGAGGATTTTGAGGACTTCCATCGTTACTACAAACTTAATTAAAGTTATTTCACCGGAGTCCGTCTTACAGAAGATTCCAGGTTGATCAACTAAACCCCAGCTCGTTCCATCCCCGTGGGAAACAGCCCAGGGTAAGTCCCTACACTTCATAAACCTGGAATACGCTGTATCTCCTCATACAGTCGGATACTGTCGATCGACTGATCGCTAACTAAGTATTATTACTTAGGCAAGGGTAACAGTTCTACCTTCTTCCTGCTTCCCGCTTATTTTTCCTGAAAATATCCGGATGGCTTGTGGAGCCTCATGAATGATTAACCTATGCTCGAATACCTCTGGGTAGTGGGAACATTACCCAAGCATTCGGCTGTGGATTGACAAACTCTTATAAGAAAGGGACTCAAACCTGAGTCATTTCGTAAGATTATATGCCATTAGGGTGGCAATTAAATCTGGCAAACAAAATATCGCCCAACTCTCAAGTTAAAAAATGCTAAAAATGACACCATTAGCTAACATTTTCAATGCTATGAAAGAGCCACCAAAAAAGCATCATAACTCCAAGTGGGGAGCCTTCTTGCTGATGCTAGCAGTAGGCTTTGGCGGCTGGCAAATTGGGTTGCCGGAACTGGCATCTTTTTTTAATAATAGGGCTTTTGAAAACTACAAAGCCAATCGATTCGCTGATACTCAACAAGCATATGAGTTAGCGCTCTGGGTAGATCCAAAAAGCCGCACAGCTCTTTACAATTTAGGATGGCTTTGCGAAGAGGTGCAAGATTTACAATGCGCCAGAGCAAAATATCTGCAAGCTGCAAAACTCGGTCTGCCTGCTGCTTACAGTAATCTGGCTCGATTATATATAGTCGATCAAAAAAACTATCCGGCTGCCGTTCACTTCCTGTGGCAAGGTTTGAAATTAGCTGAGGACGATCGAGTAAAATATTCTTTACTCAAAAACTTGGGATGGGCTCGCCTGGAACAGGGTCGCTATTCAGAGGCATTGCAACATCTGGATGCAGCGATTAAACTTGATAGTGAAGGACCAGCAACTTACTGCTTAAAAGCGCAAGTCCTAGAAAAGATGAAAAATACTAAGGAAGCGCTACCGCAGTGGAAAATTTGTCTAAAGTATGCGGATTCTCAAGAATTCGATGAGGATATATGGATAGGGATGGCACGTCAACGATTAAACGAGGAAAAAAGAAATAAATGAAACGCACAGTTTTGCTTTCATCAACCATACTGGCAATTATAACGGTACTGGAGCTAAGTCAAGCCTCAAAAGCAGTGCCAACTCCTCCGACTGTTAAATCTGCCGTCAATGAATCAGTCGAGATGCTGTTCAACTCGAATCAGTCGATGCGACAGTGCAGAGATAGAAATGGTGGAAAATATGCGTGTCCGAGATTGATCATGCCTCGGGAGAGCGAAGAATAAGGGTTATTTTCAATAAATTTTGTAGAGTGTACCATCACAACTTTACACAAACAGGTATGTAGTATGTAGTATGCAGGGTGCGCCGTCCGCACCTTATAGCATTTGAGATTTGAGATTAAGAATTGAAGAATTGGAAATATAGCGGTTCTCAGATAAATGAGGTATACAGAAACCCTGTAAGGTCAAGCTTTTCAGGTCAAAATTCGTACCTCACCTTTTTGAGAAAGGCTATAACTTAGGGCGATAATGGTTTGCAGCTTGCATAAAGCTGCATTCTTTTTTTGCACTGGTATAATTCTTAATCATTGCTGTATCGGCTATTGCTGGAATCCACACCGGGCGGGGAGAAAATCCCCGCCAGCAATTCTATCTACTCGCCCTCTGTCAAAGCTGAATCTTGCTGTTGGTGGTGCGAGGTGCTGTAAAAACTAGCAATAATCGCCACCATCAACCACCAAAGCATATTAACTTCCGGCCGGTACCAAACTGTATCGACAAAACCGTGGGCCATCATGCCGGCTAAAGTTGCGATCGCCCCAATCAACCAAAACCCGTGATTCGATTTGAGATTTGGGATTTTAGATTGGGGATTTCGGGATTCTTCGTCTAAACTAGAGATGTTAAATTGTGCATCCCGCAGATTTTTTATCTGCAACAAACCTTGATTGACGGTGACAGTCATCAGCCACAGGAAACACATTAAACCGATAAAACCGGTTTCCACCGCAATTTCCAGCAGCACAGAATAAGCGCTCAAAGCAGTGAATCTCGGCTTCATATAAAGCGGATAAACTTTATTAAAAGCAGTGTTTCCCGGCCCAATTCCGAGAATTGGTCGATCGCGAATCATGTCAATCACCGCCGTCCAAACATTAATCCGAAAATTGTTACTGCTGTCACCTCGGCCGATAAACATACTCGAAACTCGATCGCGCAGAGGCTCCACTAAGGCCACTCCCAAAATTAAGGCCCCAGCCAAACCTCCTAACCCTAACGGCAGCGCCCAAGTTCGCCAGAACCGAGGCATCAAAGGGCTGTACCAGTACCACAGCAACACTAAAAATACCACCAGTAGAGCCACAAAACCGATCCAAGCACCCCGGCTGTCCGTGTAGCGCAAACACGCGCAATTCACCACCAGCATCGTCAGCGCTAAAATTTTTGTTCCCCATCCTTTCCACACAAAAAGTGCGGCGGCGCTCAATGCAATGGCCGGCAGTAAATAGGAACCAAGCAAGTTAGGATTGCCCAGAAAGCTGTAAACTCGCGTGACATTGGCTTGAGTAGAAGTCGGATCGTTCCAAGTAGCTAATGGCGGCACTTTATCAATCCACTGCCGCACGCCGTAGAAACTGACAATTAAAGAGACGTTCAAAAATACGGCAATTAACCACGATCGCCAACGGGGATCTCGCAATATCCGAGCCATCAGCGCAAAAAACAGCAAATACAGTGTTAGCTTGCTCCAACCAGTAGCAGCGGCGACTTTCACCGGCGACATCGCCGTTGCGACGGTGGCTATGCCCCAGTACAGCAGTACCAGCAAATGAATCGGCCTCAAAGCGATCGGGCGATCGTCGGAAACAGTCAGCAGCACCCAAAATGCAGCGCTAGCCGCCATCAACACCCCCACCAAGGCATTGTTTACAAACGGCGCCAAACCGAAAGTCAAGGCCAGCAAAACAAAACCCAAGGGTTCTGCCCACTGCATCAGCCAGCTACTCTGCCGCCAACTGCGTAAAGAGCCGATCGCCAAATTGAATAAATAACTTCTACTTTGCCACTGAGAGAGCGGCAAATTTGCCAGAGTTAACTGTTGCCAAACTGAATTCATTGCTATTTTAGATTTGTACTGTGTAATTGGTAATTGGTAATTGGTAATTGGGAATTGGTAATTGGGAATAGCTAATCGCTAATCGGGAATTGGTAATCGGGAATTGGTAATTGAAAAAAGTTGAGTTATTTTTCTTCCTTCTTTCAGCAGTTACTTCCTGTACACTGCTTCTTCCTTTTTCCCTCTTCCCTCTTCCTTCTTTCTTCTTCCTTCTTCCCTCTTCCTTCTTCCTTCTTTAGCCTTCCAACAATTCCGTAGCATTTGTGCAGGGCAACCAGAGCACGTAGCGATATCCAGATTCCGGGGTTCCTTGAATCGAGAGTTGACCGCCTTGAATTTCCACCAATTGGCAGCAAAGCAGCAGCCCCAAGCGTTCCCGCGCCCCGTAACCAGCTAACACCGGTGCGGTATCCTCTACATTCTGTGCCACCAAAGCCGCCAACTCTGAAAACGCCAGCGTTAATCGCTGCGAACCCTGTGTCGGGAGTTGCGGTTCTCCGGGAGATTCGGTTTCGGAGCTCGATGGCGAACCGCTACCAGATCCGGCCTTCAACAAGTAGTCGGTGTAGAGTTTAGCATGGGGCAAACTTTCCCCTAACCAAGGATGAAAAACCCAAACTCCGATGTTGATACCGTCTTCTTTCCGAGAAACGTGGACTCGAATCACGCTGCCTGCCCCAGCAGATTGAATAATGCTAAAAATTAAGTGGTGCAGCATTTGCTGAACCTTATCTTTATCTACCAACCAGATGCGCGACCCGGGCCCCATCGACAAATTAATTTCTTGCTCTCGTCTACTTGCCGCCGACGACAGGATTGTCACAACCTGCTGGCACAAAGTTTCTATATCGACTGCGGTTCGCTTCAAGGTGAAAGCGGAATCATCTAGTTCTGCTAGTTCCAAAATTTCTTCAACTAGCGATCGCAAAGAGCGGCTGCTGTCTTGGATCACGTCAATATATTCTTTTTGCTTGCTCGTTAAGGGGCCATAAATTTCTTGTTTCAACACGCTTGCCATGCCGAGGACAGAAGTTAGCGGTGTGAGCAATTCCTGCGCTAAATTATTCAGCAGTTTTACTTTAATTGAGTTAGTAGACAAATCGATAGGTTTGTTAGTCATCGCTAATTTTTATTGGTTCATTGTCGAGCGAGGGTTTGCGGTTCATGAGACCTATTCCAAAAGTCTATAACAATCTGTTTATAATTCAAAAAAGAAAAATAAAGGGAAGAAAAATATATATTCCTTCTTCCCTGGAAGCTCTTCCTTATCCGACTAATTAAGATTTAATCATTGCTTCTAAAGCTGATTGCAAGTCTTGAGTGAGTTCGGCAACTGCTAACCTGCGGCTGGTTTGATATCGCTCCCAACGATCGCTCACTGATATGGGTTCGCCCACGGTCATTTGTACCTGCTGTTTGCCCAACTTCGGTCTGCCGAAAGGATTTCCCCCTTTGATGCGAGCCAGTACGTCCCACAGCAGTAAAGTTGTTTCTGCCAAACGTTCTGCTGTCAGTTGTTCTGCGACGTACCTGCCCGTGACAGACACGAAACTTTCTACAAGTCTCATGTGCCACATCCGAAGACTTGCTTCTTCAGCGAGGCGATCGGCTAATCCTCTTTCTAAGGGAGAAAGTGCTGCAATATTTTTGATATCTTCTCGATAAATATAGTCCCAGCCTGCTTGTTCCAGACGGCGGCAGCGGTCTATTAAACTGCCTTTGGGCTTTAAGTTGAAATATTCTTCTGCTACTTGCAAAGCCACGTCTAACAGTGCTTTCAGTCGAGCCATCATTACTTCATTGCCCGAATCGTTTGCCGTTTTTTCTGGTCGCGATAATGATGTTAAAAGAGATGTTTGTGGCGGTAAGTTCTTATGATAAAAACGGCTGTAAAACTCTTCCATTACTGCTAGTAAATGGCTACCCAGTCGAATCAGGCGCAGATATTGGAATTTGTGATTTGGGTTTTCGGAATCGGGATTGGTCGTCTCTAAATTAGCGATGTCGGTGCGTTCTAAGGGTGGCAGTCCGCAATCAATTTCTAATTGAGTTAAAAGTTTTTCTAGGGGTTGCCAAGGTGGATTGACATAGCGGTATTGAATGCCGATCGGCACAATTAAAACTTTTTCAGTGCGTCCGGCTTTTAGCAAATCTTCAACGCACCAGAAGCCCATTTGAGCAATTCCCGGTTCGAGGGGGCTAACTATTTCATTGTGACCGTTGGTGGCGCCTTCTGGGGCGGCGGCGATCGGGAATTGGCTGTTGGCAAATAAATCGCGGGCCGATCGCAATCCGGCGCGATCGATTTTACCGCGAACAATCGGAGTGCCGCCGAGGTGGGAATACAACCAGCCGACTCCCGCACCGGCCCACAGGGGAATGCCGCGATCGTAGATAAAGTGGGAATGTACCGGGAATTGCAGGGAAATACCTTTTGCCCGCGCCGCCTGGGGAACGAGTTGCCAAATTAGTTGTCCCAAACAGTACGGATCGTCTGAGTTGGGGTGGCGGAAGGCTAGCAGGAAGCGAACTTTTTGATTTTGAAATTGGTGAAAGAGTTCGGCGAGGGTTTCGACGTTTTCGGCTTGAATGTGGCTGATACTCGTCCGAAATCGCAGCCAGCAGGGGAGCAATTGCTGAGTGCCCAGCACCACTAGGGGGTTGTAGGCTGGGGGTATGAATTCCAGGGGTGGCTGAACTTGGCTAATTGAATTGGGCATTTGGCGATTTTAAATTTTAAATTTTAGATTTTAGATTACTAGGTTGGGGTAAAAACTTCCAATTTTGAGAATGGTGAAGTTTTTTATTAACAGCAGAGGACGCAGAGGACACGGAGGAAGAGAGGAGATAACAAAGCGTGTCGTGTCAATTTAACGTCAAAAGTATTACCTGTCTTGGATCGGATATCATGTCGAGTCGATCGACCACAATATTTTGGTCGGGGCGGGTTTACGGGATTTCTGGCTTATATTACAACTTGGGGGTGAACCAGGCCACACAAGAATTAGGATTATTTTACAGGACTAGATATGAAACCATCATCTTTTTTACCCCCGT
Source organism: Microcoleus sp. B9-D4 (assembly GCF_036705105.1). Taxonomy (NCBI): domain Bacteria; kingdom Bacillati; phylum Cyanobacteriota; class Cyanophyceae; order Oscillatoriales; family Microcoleaceae; genus Microcoleus; species Microcoleus sp. B9-D4. Next base: position 136,894 of record NZ_JAUBTS010000002.1, on the reverse strand, counting down.
GCCCTTGACAAGGGGAATGCGAGGGGGTCAATCGATTTTAGATTTTAGATTTTAGATTTTAGATTAAAGAATTGAAGCATTGACTTGCGCGAGATAAATACGTTCGGCAAGTTTCATCGGATACAGGTTTTTTATTTCTGGACGGATGAATCACGTGGCGGGTATCCTGGATGCTTGATTGTCAGAAACTCGACTAAAAACGAGATTTATCCTCAGTTTCAGCCTTCAACACAGATTTTTGCAATCCAAAATCTAAAATCTAAAATCTAAAATCCTATTGTGCGGCTTCAAATATCATTTCTTGGAAGTTAATGACATCCGATCGCGGATCGCAGTGTGTGACTTTGACTTCTAGTCGATCGCCTATTGCCACCGATCGACCAAATCGCATTGCCAATTCTAAACCCAAATCTTCCAATAAAATCAATCCGAGATTGCTGTCTTCCCTCAGCCAGCGCAGCATTAAAGCTTCCCAAACTTCGTCTGGGTTGCGCCGCAAATATTCCAATCCCCAATAGCGGTTAGTTTGGCGTTCGACAGTGGATGCTTCTTTAACTGCGGTGCCGAGACACATGACAATATCCTGTATTTCTTGGGCCGAAAAAGGCAGTGGTTCGCCCCGCAGGTGGGCTTTGATTTGGAAGTGAGCCAGCAAGTCGGTATAGCGGCGGATCGGGGAAGTAACTTGAGTGTATAATTCCAAACCCAAGCCGGCGTGGCGTCCGGGGGTCAGCCCCATTTCGCTGCGGGGCATACACCGGCGCACGGCGCAAGCGCGGGCGGGGCCTGCAGGCACGGCCAGCAGTTCTTCATCGGGAGGGAGTTCGGGCTGTGGCTGATAGCGGTAGGGTATGGGCAGGCTGTGAGCTTGACCGTAGCGGGCTGCTAGTTCGCCGGCTAAAATCATCATTTCGGCTACTAGCATCCGGGCTGTGGAGTCGTCGATGACGTGGATTTTGATGTCGTCGCCGTTGACTTTAATGACGGATTCGGGCATGAATATGCTGATTGCGCCTTGGGCTTCCCGCCATTTTTGGCGCAGTTTTGCTGCAGAGGCGATCGCTGCTATTTCTGGTTCTGCTTCGATTCCCAACTCTAGCATTTCGTCTACGTCATCGTAAGTTAAGCGGTAGGTGGGTTTTATGGTGCTGATGTGGATGCTGTAATCTTGAGCCGCGCCGATTTCGTCTAAGGTGACGCTGAAGCTTAGGGCGCTGCACTCTTTGCCTTGAATTAAACTCATCGGCCCGGTTGCCAAAGCTGGGGGAAACATGGGGATCATTCCCGTGGGCAGGTAAACCGTAGTGGTGCGCTTTCTGGCTTCGAGGTCGAGTTCGTCTCCGGGGGAAAGCAAGCGGGTGGGATCGGCGATGTGTATCCAGATCCGCTGCTGGCCGTTTTCGAGGAATTCTAAGCTGAGGCCGTCGTCGATTTCGGTGGTGCTTTCGTCGTCGATCGTGTAAACCTTGAGGTGAGTTAAATCGAGACGATTTGTGTCCGAGTCGGTTGGGGGATTTTCTAGGCAGCGTTGGGCCACTTCTAATACCTTTGCGGAGAATTGTAGGGGAATTTGGCTGCGCCGCAAAAACAGGTTTTCGTGGGTACTCCAGAGGCCGAGATCGACTAGGAGGCCAAATGCTGCTTCGGGGTTTTCGGATCGTTGTAAGCTGGCTAAAGTTTCTAAGGCTGGGGTGCGGTGCGTTGCTTCTTCTCCGAGGAGGGCAAAGCGTTCTAGGGCGTCGAGGCGAGTTCGATCGCTATTTTCCCAATCTACATTTTCCCCGGCCAGCCGCTGTTTGACTCGATCCCAAAATCCTTGGGATTCTTGGTGTCGCTGCTGTTCTACTTCTTGCTGGTGTTTGATTTCGGCTACTTGGGCTGCCGATCGCGGTTCGTAGCGATCGCCCTTTTGTTTGAAATACAGCTTATCGGTTGATAGCAAACAGTAAGCCGCGTAACACTGGGCCGCACTACTCTGAGAAAATAACAGCTTTGCCAGGGATTCGGGATCTGCTGTTTCTCCGTCACCGACTAAAAGTTCCCAAGCGACTTCCAAACTCGACGGATCTGAGTATGCTTCTACTTCTTTGAGAAATTTGGGAATATCGGAGGGTTTGTAAGTTTCTCCGACTACTTCGTAGGTGATTTGTTTGGGCGGTATGCTGTGCGGTTGACCATTTTCGTCTACCACCACCCAGTTTTTCTTGCCGTCGGGGCGATCGGCAACTGCCAGACGGCGGTCGCCGTGCACTCTAAATTCTACTAACGTTCCCTTCTCCACTTGCCAGCTTTATATTTGAGATTTTGGATTTTTACAGTAGCCACTTATCGAGTTTCGAGCTTGCGATTTTAGATTTTGGATATTGGCAATTTTTCTGGTCAATTGTGAAAGTTAAAATCTAAAAAGTTGTTCTTTATTATTGCTTTTTTTTTTAACTTTTGACTTGTGATTAAGACTTGCGCTGCGGCGATTCTTAACCCTATTTCGCGATTATTTCGCTGCATTCTTGCTGCACTCTTAATGACAGAAAGACGTTGTTTTCGCGCAAGTCTTATTCCCAGTCCAAAATCTAAAACCCAAAATCCCAAATCCTGTTAACCTTCTTGGTTTACGAAGGGCATCAAAGCTACAATTCTTGCTCTTTTGATGCTTCTGGTCAGGTCGCGCTGCTGTTTTGCCGTCAAACCGGTAATCCGGCGGGGCAAAATTTTACCGCGTTCTGTGACGTATTTTTTGAGCAAATCGACATCTTTGTAGTCGATCGGGTCTCCTGGTTTGATGGGCGAAACGCGCCGGCGAAAGTAAGTCATGGTTTGTTTTTTGTTGACTGTTGTTTGTTGACTGTTGACTGTGAGTTTTTAGTTATTAGCCGTTAGTTGCTAGCCGTCAAGAAAGCATTGGTTAGTTAGCTGCTTTTCGCCGGTCAGTCGATTTTAGATTTTAGATTTTAGATTTTAGATTTACTCCACAAATGAATCTGGGAGATTGAACCTTCGTCTAAAATTTTGCGATCTCCACTCAGGATTGTCGGGGGATTTTACCCGTTTTTGGGCGGGTTCAATATCAATTGCCAACAACTGATGACTGATGACTAAGGACTAATGACTAATTACTACTTGATCTCTTTGTGGGCAGTGTGCTGGTTGCAATGGGGGCAGAACTTTTTGAGTTCTAGCCGCGCCGTCGTGTTGCGACGGTTCTTGGTGGTGGTGTACCGAGACACGCCTTTTGAGCGTTTGCTTACGTTTGTACGGCACTCAGTACACTCTAGAGTAATTATGATGCGGACGCCTTTAGCCATAATTCTAAATAAATTTCGACTAATTTAAACACAATTTATTATCTTCTCACATTGCTCTGCACTTGGTCAAGCAATCTTCTAACTTTGATGTCGAGGGAGTAGCCGCGGCGGGTTCCAACGACGATCGTCCCGCCGATGCGATCGTGGAAAGCTTGGGGAAACCTTTCGCCGGAGTTGAGGGCAACACTACAGTCGATCGCCAGGGGCAGCATCAGCAGCAAGACGGCGGCGTTGGTAGATGTGAGCCCAGCTATGCCTGCGAAGGCTAAGGCGGCGCAAAAGCCCAGCAATGCCTCGCGCTTGCACAGTTTTTGCACTCCGGGAGTCCGTTGGAATCTGGGATCGACAATTTTCATGTCCAAGGCCCAGCGCCCGAGACTTTGGCCTTGGTTTTTCCTGACGATGGCTACGCGCATGATCAGCCACAGCAACACAAAAAATATGATTTGGACGATCGCATTAGTACCCAGAAGCAAACTGGGCAGCCAAACTGCGATTCCGTCGATGCAGAGGGCCGCGGCGCGGCGGCCGACGGATACTTTGGGAAGAAGGGGTACTAAATCGGAACTCATAGGCAAAAAGGTCGATCGCCACTAGCTACTTTTTGATCTTAAGCTCTCGATTAATCGATCGGCATCAATGGCGCATAACTCAACTTCCCAGCCAACCGCTAATTATTCAAGCTGAAAATGGATTTTCGCCAATTCCCAACTGCTTTTTCGACTTTTCCACCTGTTCCCACAGTGTTTGGATCTGAGTAAATGCCTGTTCCACAGAGATTTTACCGTTAGATGTCAAAGAACTGATATAACCCACTCGCTGAGAAAACTCTTGTAAATTCGCATTAAATACCAAATTCTCTGGCTTTACTTCACCGTAATAGCGATTTTGAGGATATAAAAAATTTGAATTTGCTACCATTGCTTTAACCTCGCCTGAAAACTTTTTTTTCTAGTTATCTATATTATAAACGGCCATTCCATTCTAAAGTTGTGCTGTAAGTAGCAGAAATCCTGTGACATTTGGCGAACTTTTTTGTGATGGCAATTACACAGAGAGATGAGCGCAACAAAAACCTCGGTATTTTCACTGTACAACTTACGCAGGCGGGGTCAATCGATTTGAGATTTGAGATTTGAGATTTGAGATTAAAGAATTGAAGCCTTGACCCCACGGATCAATTCGGGGGCTCCTTTATCGGATACAGGTTTTTTATTTTTCCATCCTGAGTCTGCTTTCGGAATGAATCCGGGGGCTTGTATCCTGGATGCTTTCGGTCAACAACCAGGTTTCTGCCTTAAGGCTTATAACTTCGGATGTGGTGTCCAAACCAGGTTTTTGTTAGTCCAGGACTGAGTTATTGAAATAAGTGACAAAAAACCCTGAAATGGATAATATTATTGCAGAGATAAATAGTTAGACTTTTAATAGGAATCTGCGTAATGTCTCCCAATTCGCGTGAAGCAAAGCTATCCCGAAGGGAATCGCCCCGTCCCAAACCCCGGCTGAGGCAAGTTTTAATTAGACTTGCCATCGCTGTAATTGCTGTTGTTATGGCCTTCAACATTCCTCACTCCTTAATTCCCGTGTTTAAAGAATCCGTATCCGAAGCAACGCCGCCGCCAGAAATCCAAAACGTACTCGCCGGCAAGCGCAAAATTGTGACAGTGGGCGACAGCATCACCGAGGCAGGGAAATACCCCGGAGGTTACGTTTGGCTGCTGCAACGCTATCTGAATGCCCTTTATCCCGATCGCAAAATCGAAATCGTCAACGCCGGAATCTCCGGTAACAAGGCGACTGATATGCAAGCGCGCTTCCAGAAAGATGCGATCGACAAAAAACCAGATTTAGTGATGATTAATGTCGGAGTCAACGACGTTTGGCACGCTTTCTTTGACTTCCAAAACCGTCAGTTTTATCCGCAAGGCAAGTTGCCCAAGGGAGTGCCACTGGCAGAATATCGGGAGAAAATAACTCAAATGGTGCTGGCGGCAAAAGCCGCAGGAATTCGAGTTGTACTGCTTTCTCCTACTCCAATACGCGAAATTCTGGACGGCCCAGAAAATCGCAGGTTGCAAGAGTATGTTGCCGCGATGCGAGAAATTGCGTTGCAGAATCAGTGCTTGTTTATTGATTTGAATGCGCCGTTTCGGGAAGTTATCGGCACGTATCAAAAGCACGCGGGCAAGACTCTGAATTTGTTGGCTGCAGATGGAGTTCATCCCAATCCGTCGGGATATCGAATTATTGCTTTTACTATCTTGCGCGGTTTGGGTGTACCCGCAAAGGATATTGAGAATTTGGAAGTCACAAATTGAATCTTGGAATTTAGTTAGCTGTTGACTTTTGACTGTTAATTTAAAGTATGCAGGCTAAAAGCCCCTTGATTTATCTGTGGGGTGAATTTTTCAAATCTGAAGTTTCAAATCTCATATCATTCAATCGGCGGATGATACCGATTCAACCAACAGCTACCGATAATCACCAACGCCACCACAACAATAATTTCCGTCCAAAAAAACGAAAGGAAATCGCTGGCAGTTCCCACCGGAGGCACCCCCGGTTGAGCGTTGCGAATAGCGGGAAAAGCAAACAGCATCACAGCAGTCCAACTCAGCATTCCCACTTCCGGCAATTTGCCCGATTTCATCACTTTTAATGCTAGCAACAAGGCCATAATTGACAGCACCCACATGATGACAATAATCACTAACGCAAAGAATTTCACCGGGAGCGATCGAGTTGCAGAAACATCGATATAAATAAATATAGATGAATTCTCTTCCATCGGCTTATAACTAATGTCGAAACCGGGAACATCGGCATTAAACTTAAATTCCAGTGGCACGGGATTCAGTTCAAATGGAGCAAACTTTTTACCAATCGAAGGCAGCGGGTCGATCGAAATAGCTACTTTAGCAATGTGCCTATCAAACGGATAATTATTAATTTTTCCTTTGACTAAGTTAAACTTCAATGCAGGGACAATCATCGGTTTGCCTTCTTTAAAGGTAATTTCCGAATCCGGTACATTTGCGCCGTTAACTGTCATTAACAAGTCTTGAGCCGGGTAAGTTGGCCCTTTTTTATAAATACCTTTGAGTTCAAACTGCAAGCGGGCTTCTAATTCGTTTTTAATGGGGTCAACGGCAATTAATGTCATTTTGACCTCAACCAAGCCTTTGGACGCTACAGCGCTTTCTGGAGAGGGATTGTAAGGCTCTTGGGCGTTAGCATTGTGAGAGTAAATAGATAAAATAATTGCCAAGATTACGACGATACTGCCAATGAAAATAAGTAGTTTTTGGAGAGGAAATTTGTTGACAGTTTGCATTTACTAGCTATTTTTATGTGTTGAATTGTTGTTAGTATTTCCCGCAGTCTCCGCAGTCCGCCAGGGGTTTAAAACCCTGGCTCATAGCTAAAGTCGGTTAAAACCGACTGAAGAAACCCGATCGATAATAAATGTTGGTTTTAGTCCTCTTTTAGAGGACTTTCGCTGTGAGCCGGGGGGTTGAAAACCCCCGGCGGGCTGTGGCGATCATCGGCGCAAGAACCAGGCGAATCAACGCGCAACTACGAACCGAGAGGAAGCAGTACATTTGGTGTGAAACTTCCGTGTAAACCGTAGGGAATGTGCTGTTTTAAATGCAGTCGCGCTACAGGGCCTTTGGTGATGTCGCGAGCATCTAAAATCACTAAGGTCGATCGATGATTAGCTGCATCATACATTAAAACCAGCAGCCAGCCGTCATCCTCCGCCGTTGCACCTTCAGGCGAGACGCCTGAACCACGGGTAACAAACACCGGTTCCCCCGCAAAACCACGTGGTGCGGCACTCCAAATTTGCCTTTCACCAGTCACGAAATCAATTTTGAGGATAGCTTGCAAAGGAGCATTTCCCGTGGGAGCATCAGCAGCACCGATGTAAAGATATCGGTAAGGTTGTCCAACATTATTGGGATGCAAAGTGGGAAACTCGCAGCACCGAGTTTCAACAACTTGATGGTGCACGGTGTTGTCTTGCAAATTTAACTTAAACCGCCACAATTCGCCCGCTGGAATGCTCTCAAAATCAACCTCGCGAAAATCGCCGTCTGCTTCTACAGTTGGAAATGATTCGTAACAAACTGAATCTACAAAAACTTCGTCTCCTTCTTCCCAGGCGTTGCAGTGGTGGAAGACAAAACAAGGTTCAGTTTCTAATATCTTCACCTCGTCAGTGCCGTTGCGGGGAATTAAAATTGCTTGCGTTGGCTTGTTTGGCGAAAATTGAATGCACTGGGATGCACTCCGAAATCCTAACACGAATGGTAGAGGATTAAATGAGACGGGATTTTGGAAGAATATGCAGTAATTCGGGGTAATTACCATGTCGTGCAGGAAGGCAAAACCCGGTATTGCATGGGCGTGACGCTGCAAAAGTTTGCCACTTTCGTCGAATTCGTAAATCGTGATGGTACTCGACAAACCGGGCTTGACGGAAAAGTTTACTAATCTGTCTCCTTTGGCATTTTTCCCTTTTTCAATTCTGGGGTGGGCGGCGAAGGCTTCACCGGGTTCCAAGATCCCGTCTAGAGTATCTAAGCCGAGTGTTTCTAGGGTGCGTGGGTCGAGTCTGTAGGGCTGTGCGGCTTCCCAAAGTGCTAGCAGTTTGTCGCCCCAATAAATGATGTTAGTGTTGGCAATGTTTTTGATTTTGACATCAAAGATGTTGGCCAGCGGGCCCCCTGGCTTTTGTGTGCCGAAAACGCCTCGGTGGAGGATTTTTCCGGCTTTTTGTTCGGCTAGATAGCCTTCTGTGCGGACGAATCGGTTGCGGAAATGGGCGCGGCCTTCGGATATTGCGATCGCACAAATCATCCCGTCGCCGTCAAACGGGTGGTGGATGCGCTGGCCGTTGACATCCAATAATCCGGGCCCGTTGCGAAAGAATGTGCCTTGCAAGCCGGCGGGGATTTCGCCTTCTATGTCGTCAATCCAGTAGTCGGATTCGTTGGGTTGGGATTCGTAGCCGCGCTGCCAGTCTGTGCGATCGTATGATACGTTTTTGGCGGCTGTTTGAGGTTGGGAAATCTGTAATTTTTGCATGAGTATAATAAGCTTTTCTTGATTTAACCGCAGAGAACACAGAGGGCGCAGAGAGAAGGAAATTCGGAGAGTTAGGCAACACAGTTAAATTCATCCGTGTATCTCTATCAAAATCCCTGTGTGCCTGCCTTTATTTGCTGTCTGCGGTGCGACTTTGTGACCTTACTGTCGGTACTAAGTCGGGAAAGTATTCGGGCATGAAATGCTGTCCGCCTGGTTTGGAACTGCCCGGTTCTGGTTCTAATACGGGAAGAGACTTTTGATTGTTTGGATCGCTGCTTTCTGTACTGTCGGCGGGCAGCCAATTTAAGAAGGGTAGGGGCAGAAGTGTGGACAGGTTTGTGATGACTATTAGCAGCCAGAGGTTATCGAAATTGCGATCGGTAATTCCTAGCAAGTGGGTCAAAAGTGCACCGCCTTCGTGGGACAAAAGTCCTGCTAAATTTGTGATTGACATCAGCAGCGCAAATAAAGTTGCTTCGACGCCGGGGGGACACAACCGGGCGGAGAGTACCAGCACGGGCATATAAGCAATTTGTCCGATTACTGTCAGGATCAGGCTGTCTCCGATGCTGAACCATTGATCGTCAATTCCCAAAGCTCTGTTCGCATGAGTTACTAATAATAAAGTAGTCATGCCCAAAGCTGTCGCAATGACTGTTGACCAGCCAAAAATTACTCGAAATGGAACTGTTTTGAGGAAGCGTTGAAACAGCCAGACGCCGGCGAGGGCGGCAATGCTGGTAACGAGGCGCACTCGGCCGAGAAACTCTGGTTGAAAGCCTAATTCATTAGTGGTGAAAAAGAAGAAGGCGGAGTCTGAGCTTGGGGTGGCTTGCCAGAGGAAGAGAAAGGCGGTGGGTAACCAAATTGTTTTTTGGGTAATAGCTTGCCGTAGTTGTTTGAATTGGTCTTTTACTGTTTCTAAGTCGGTTCTTTTGCTGGTTTTTTCTTCGGCAATTAACCAAGCTGTTGCTGATACAATTAGCGGGAAAGATGCGGTGATTAAAAATATTGTGTGAGTGCTGAAGTGTTGCAGTAGGGAACCGCTGAGGTAGGCGGTAATTAGTCCGCCGAGGGCTGCAGCGCCCCAAGACAAGGATTGCAGGGAACCGGCGTCGGTAACGGATTCTTTTCTTGCCCTTTCGACTACCAGGGAGTCGGCGATTACGTCGCTGACGGCGAGGGAGAGGGAACTCAGGGCGATCGCGCCTGTAGCGGCAAGCGGTGTGTGTACAATTGTTGCGAGGCTCACCCATGCTGCAGTTCCCAGCAGCCCGGAGAGGACGATGTAAGGGCGTCTGCGGTAGCCGAATATCGGCAAACCGTCGGACATGAAGCCGAACACGGGTTTGATAATCCAAGGCAGGGCGACGACACCCAGCATTGCCGAGACTTCTGCCGGACTCATGCCGAGTTCGTCTTTGAGAAAGAAGCTGACGGCTAAGCGGGCGAGTCCGAGAATACCTTGGACGAAGTAAATCAGTAAGATGGCTATGAGTTCGGGGGTTGGCTCATTCCCAAAGAATACTTTTTCTTTTAAAGATTCCTTGAGTTTGCTGACGCCGGAGGAGGAAACGAGCATTTTAGCAATATTTCTTAATGAATCTCAATATTTATAACACATTCTTAATGGCTTGCGGGAACTGTCGGAGGTGGGATGCGGAACTGACGGGGAGGTGGCTGCAGCTATAAAATTGTAATTAGCTCGAATTAAAGGATTTTTGGTAGCAATGAAAGCAGAAATTAGAATTGTCTTTCTGGCAGTGGCTGGGATTTTAGGAATGGGGACTAATTTAGCCTTAGCTGTACCTGTTGCTAACAAGCAAGGTGATTATCCGGTTCCGCCTGCGAGACAGCGGGGCAACCGGCAGGTAAATTGGGTGGTTGTTGACTCTGATTCTCAAGGGTTGAATTGCCGCATGGCTCAGAGATTTCGATCAATTTCTGTAGACGGTTTGGATGCACCTGCTGAGTTGTTTGAAAGAAATAAACACAATGTTTCGCAGTGGCCTGTGGTGACTGCGTTTCGGCGCGGAAAAAGATTGCAAGCGGTGACAGGAAATAATGCTAATCAAATTATGATTTCTGACTCTCATGGTAAACCTTGGCTGCCGATTTCCACTGATAAGGGTAATTGTTTTGTGCGGGCGAACAGCCGTTTTATTAAACCGATTCGGGAAAATCCTACTACTTTGAAACCTTTGGAATAGGTGATTTTTTTTTGATAAGAGTGGGCAATTGGTGAAAGGAAGGTTTTATGATTATCGATCCTAAAGATGTGCCGGAAATTACGGGTTCCAAGTACCCTCAGCAATTCCAATCTGCTGTTGCCGGGAGAGTTAAAAAACGCTTGGGCGATGCTGCCGGATTGCAGAATTTTGGGGTAAATTTGGTGAGGCTGGCACCGGGAAGTTGTTCTGCTCTCAGGCACTGGCATACCCGTCAAGATGAGTTAATCTATGTTCTGGAAGGGGAAGTTACTCTGATTGCAAATTCGGGAGAGCAAGTGCTGACACCGGGTATGGCGGCGGGTTTTCCGGCTGGGGATGCAGACGGCCATCATTTAGTCAACCGCTCGAATGCAGATGTTGTTTATCTCGAAATTGGCGATCGCACTCCGGGAGATAGTGCCGAATATCCCGATGACGATCTAATTGCGAAAGCTAACGGGAATAGTTGGATTTTTACTCGCAAAAATGGCGAGGTTTATGAGGATTAAACAATTATGAGTCAAGTGAATCTTTGGACTTCGGCGGAACACGCTTTGTGGTATCTTGCTAAAGCTGATGGAATTCCTCACCGCACTGAAGGTGAAGCGGTTTTGTTGGAGGAAGTGCCGAAAAATGTGAAGCGAATTCTGGATGTGGGCACGGGAGACGGGCGGTTGCTGGGTCTGCTTAAGTGCGATCGACCAAATGTTGAATGTGTGGCGATCGACTTTTCGCAGACAATGCTGGAAAAAGCCAGAATTCGCTTTGCTGATGACCAGAATGTCAGGGTAATCGAGCACAATTTTGATGAATCCTTACCGGATTTGGGCAAGTTTGATGCGGTTGTTTCTAGTTTTGCGATTCATCATGTAGCAGACGATCGCAAACGTTCGCTTTACACTGAGATTTTCGAGCTTTTGGAGCCCGGAGGCATTTTTTGCAATTTGGAGCACGTAGCGTCACCAACTCCCGCTTTGCATGATAAATTTCGAGAGGCGATCGGTATTAGCGATTCGCCCGATGATCCGTCTAATAAATTGCTGGATGTCGAAACGCAATTGCGCTGGTTTAGAGAAATTGGTTTTACCGATGCAGACTGTTATTGGAAATGGCGGGAACTCGCTTTATTAGTTGGGGTGAAACCTGTTTAGAGTATTTCGTGAAATTCCTAGATTAGGTAAGGACACGGCAGTTCCGTGTCCTTTTAAAATTGGAAAGAGTCACAATTAGTAAGGTGCGTCAGATTTTTAAACCCTCAATAATCGTTCTAGAAATTCACCTGACGCACCCTACAGCTTGATTTTAGTATGCCAGTTGCCTAAGTCCTGAATATAAGAGGTTGCTGTCGTAGTAGAAGTTGATCGCGAACAGTTCTGGTTATGTGAAAATAACTAACAGAGTATTGAGGAGAGAACAGGCAAACTCTTAACCCAAACGATACAGCAAGCAACCGTTTTTTGGAGTAGTAAGCAAATTGATGAACATCCAATTTACACTTGTAGTTAGTTGGGATGGAAGATATTGTCCGATCGCTCGCACATTGGGATCTTACCCAGTTAGAGGGCTGTTTTAAGAGTTATTAACCAAACGATCGAATTAACAACAAACAAAAAGGTATAAAAAATATAGATTGATGGAGTACAGATAGCTCTCCATAAAGAAGGCATTTTAATTGTTTTTAATGAACCGAGCGGGTGAACAAGACCTTCCGGAATTGAGCGAGTATCAAAACTTTTATCTAAGGCGCTTTCATTATTCAAGAATTGGGTGATTGCATTGGCTCTTTGCATGTAATAAAATTGCACCTTCCAGTAGGTAGCTTCTAAAAACCAGAAACCAAAAATTATAACGTATCCTAGGGGAACCAACCCATCTATTTTGCTTGTAAAAACCCAACCAATCAACGCTAGCCAAATGGTAATTGCCGCCGTTTTTAATTGCATCAAAATTGTTGTAAAGTTAGCTATTTTTTTCTCTAGTTCCTCTGCTCCTTTTTGCAGCATTGCTAGCTGAAATTCAAATCTATCCATGTTTGATTCGGCGAACCTTTATATTAGAGTTAGCGAAAAAATTATAATCTTATTTTCTTTTGGTGTCGTTAGAGAACTTCGCCTGACGCACCGTACAAGTCATTTTAGATTATATAGTAAGGTGCGTCAGCTCCCGAAATTCCCTATCGCCGTTAGAGAACTTCGCCTGACGCACCCTACAAGTCGATTGTTGTGTGACAGTTGCGTCTAGGACTATTAAAGTCACGCACCTTACTGAATTAAATTAAATCCGGTACTTTAGGTTTGATGCGGCGCTCGTACCAGTTCATTAACGGGGTGGAACTAATACCGTGCAAAATCACAGAAAGTACGATGGTTGTAAAGGTAATCCAGGCAATTTTTTCGGCGGTTTCGCCCTTCAAACCTTTACCCAAAGCATAGGTAAGATAATAGATAGAACCGACACCACGAATGCCGAACCAACCGTAAAGCCAGCGGTTGGCGGGATGTAAAGGACTGCCGATCGTACTAATCCAAGCTCCCACAGGCCGGATTAAAAAAATTAACAATCCAGCTACTAAGAGGGAGTATCCTCCATAAGCCAACATAGGCTCTAGGCGCAAAAGCGAACCTAATAGTAAAATAGTTGCTACTTCCATTAACTTTTCTATGCGCTCGGTAAAGTGCAGTTGGGAAAGCGGTTTTTCTGGGTTGCGGTAACTCCCCTGCACGACAATTCCTGCTACAAAAACTGCGAGAAATCCGTAGCCGTTGACTACTTCTGTGAGGGAATAGGTGAGCAGAATTGTGCTGAGAGCAATGAAATCTTCCATTAATTGATCGGCCGGTCGATAGTGTTGGAGTTGCCGATCGATCCAGGTGACGGCTTTAGCTACTAAAATTCCCATAACGATACCTGCGGCGATCGCCCAAATCAAGTCAACTGCTACCCACTGCGAAAACCAGTTCGACCAGTTGTTATCTTTTAGCGAATAAATGCCGAAATAAACAAAGGGAAAAGCTAAAGCATCGTTTAAACCGCCTTCTGATGTTAAACCAAAGCGCAATTCATCGCGATCGTCTAGATGAGCTAACTGAACTTCTGAGGCTAAAACTGGATCGGTGGGAGCGAGAATTGCTCCCAGTAAAATCGCCGGGCCCCAATCTAATTTCACAAACCAATGACCGATGGCGGCCACTGCAAAAATAGAAATGGGCATTAAAAAACCGATCAGCCTCACTGTGGAATTCCAAGCCCAAAATTGCAGGGGGCGATTCATTTTTAAGCCGCAACTGAACAGAGAAACAATAACTACAAATTCTGTAAGTCTTTCTAAAAATTGAGCTTCGGGGCGCAAGTCAATCAGCTTGACGCCGTAGGGCCCCAATCCGATACCGACAATTAGATAAATTAAGGCATAAGATAGAGGCAATCGCGAAATCCAGCCGGAACCCAAGGTAACGGTAAGCAGGAGGATGCCAATAACTAGCAAGTTGAGAATGTAATCATCCACCATAGCGATCGCACTTTTAATCAGATCTAGCAAGTGCAATTTTGACAGGTAAAAGCTTCGAGCGCATCCGTCGTCCGCTAGATTCAGCTATCCTCCGAAAGTGGTGTGGGCGGGTTTATATAGATTGTTAGTGGGAATTAGAGATTGTTGGTGAAACCCGCCCCTACAAGTATTATGGTTAATTTACCGGATCTCATCCGACTCATGACTAATGACTAATGACTGAAGACTAATAATTAATTAGAAAGACCACTTTTTTCAGTAGCGATGATGTGCAAATCTACGTGTTTGAGCGATCGCACTAACTGTTGAGTCAAAGAACCCCGCAGCAGCAATTTCCAGCGGGATTGCTGGCTTTCGCCGATCACAATTTGAGTAACGCGATACTGTTTAGCTACCTCGGAAATCGCTTTGGCTATATTAGTGCCGTTTACCCGCAAAAATTTCCCGTTAAATTCTTGACACAGTTTCTCACAAGTTTCAACGTGCAAGCTTTCTGCTTTTGTTAAAAATCGGTCTGGATCGTTGACAAACACAGCATAAAATGGGGCATTCATGTAGCTCGCAATCCTCGCGCCTCGCCGCAGCAGTTGCAAGGAGTTCGGATAAGTCGAGATGCACACTAAAACTCGTTCGTGAATGTTGCAAGATTGACCTTTTAAAGTTGCTGCGTCGTCTTCTACATTGTCTGCGACTTCTCGCAGGGCTAGTTCTCGCAAAGCGATTAAATGACGGCGCTGAAAAAAGTTTTCTAAAGATTGTTCAATTTTTTCGGGGGCATAAATTTTGCCTTCTAGCAACCTTTCTTCTAAAGTTTCCGGCGTGACATCGACAACGACTATTTCGTCAGCATCTTCGAGGACGCGATCGGGCACTCGCTCTCGCACTACAACTCCGGTAATTCGAGCTACTAAATCGTTAAGACTTTCTATGTGCTGAATGTTGAGGGTGGAGAAAACATCTATCCCAGCCTTGAGAATTTCTTCAACATCTTGATATCGTTTTTCTCGCAGAGAACCCGGAATGTTTGTATGAGCGAGTTCGTCTATTAATGCTAATTGAGGACGGCGTTCTATGACAGCATCCGTATCCATTTCGTTGAGCATTATTTCGCCGCGCCGCAGTTGTTTTTTGGGTACTATTTCCAGTTCTTCTGCTTTAGCCGCTGTCTCTTTCCGGCCGTGAGTTTCTAACAGTCCAATTACCACATCGATGCCTTCAGATTTCAGGCTGTGCCCTTCTTCTAGCATTCGGAAAGTTTTGCCGACACCGGGGGCCATGCCGATAAATATTTTGTGCTTTCCCCGGCGGGGGGTGCGATCGTAAGTGCGGTTAGGTTGGGCATAAACCGCGTCTGGATTGTTAGTAAGTTCGCTAGAGTGAATCATAGCTGAGTTGTCAGTTGTCTGTTGTCTGTTGTCAGTTGTCAGTTGTCAGTTGTCAGTTGTCAGTTAGCGATTGTCAGTTAGCGATTGTCAGTTGTCAGTTGTCTGTTGTCAGTTGTCTGTTGTCAGTTGTCTGTTGCTACAAATAACTAATAACAAATAACTCATAACTCATAACTAATGACTAATGACTAATGACTAATGACTAATGACTAATGACTATTGTAAACGGTCTAGAGCCAAATTCAGTTTGAGGACGTTAACTCCCGGTTCGCCGAAAATGCCGAGAAATCTGCCATCTGTATTTTTGGATACCAACATTTCTACTTGATTGATATTGAGCGATCGCACCGTTGCTATCCGCTGAATTTGCGATCGAGCTGCCTCTACGCTAATGTGCGGATCGAGGCTAGAACCCGAGGTGTAGACTAAATCTGTAGTCGGTTTGATACCAGCTTTGTTGAGGCGGTATAATTCAATTTGCACCCCCTGAAAACCATCTTTCTCATTACCTCGTTTCAGCAAATCAGAGTTACTGGGGGCAAGGTTGCTAGCACCAGAAACGCCTGTTCTTTGACTAACATTTTCTCCCTTTGTCGGATCGTAGTTTTCTGTCGCAAAGCTGCTGTAATTGGTGGTGCTGGGACGACCCCAAAAATATATTTCTGAGGAGAAAGGCTGACCGATTAAAGCAGAGCCAACTACAACTCCTTGGTTGGTAATTAAGCTGCCGTTTGCCTGGGAATTAAAAGCAATTTGGCCGATTACTAGCAAGATTAAAGGGTAAATAATGGCTGTAATTCCCCACAAAACCAGGGTAAGGCGAATGGCTCTAATTATTTCTCTCATAAATTACCTCGATCGGTTATTTGCTAAGGGTTAATTATTGACTAAAATCTTTCCGGCTGAAAGATGACTACGAACAAGTAAATAGAAAGGGCGATAATCACCAAACCTAGGAGACTTAAACCCCAGACAGCTTTTCGGGTCAAATCTTCGCCCGCAGCAGCGTAGACAGCGGGGGCAACTATAGCATTGAAACACATTACTAGAAATAGCTGCACCGGGATTGGGTGGCGCTGCCAAAGCCTTTGAGCTAACTCAAGAATTTCTTGGAAATCTCTATGAAAAATATCATTCAGCAAATCATTCCGTTTCATGAATTATCCTTATTTTGGGAATAAATATCGGTCTTTCTATTGGATGATTTTTGTGGGAAAATCGAGGCATAGCCTCTGGATCTGCGTTCCTCGGCAGAGCCGGGGAACGAGATTAATCCGTCTTTCCCGATCTATGCTAGCCCAACGGCGGTAATCAAAACATCAATAATTTTGATGGCAATAAACGGCGCGACTGCCCCGCCCAATCCGTAGATTAAAATGTTCCGCTGCAACAGTTGGTTGGCGCTCAAAGGTCGAAATTTTACCCCGGTTAATGCTAGGGGAATCAAAGCGGGAATAATCAAAGCATTGTAAACTAATGCAGACAAAACCGCCGATTGACCGCTGGCTAAACCCATGACGTTTAATGCGCCTACGGGGGCAAACATGGCGGGAATAATTGCAAAATATTTTGCGATATCGTTGGCTAGGGAAAATGTAGTCAGCGCGCCGCGAGTAATCAGCAATTGTTTACCGATTGTCACTAAGTCAATTAGTTTTGTGGGGTCAGAATCTAAGTCCACCATGTTCGCAGCTTCCTTCGCTGCTTGGGTTCCCGAATTCATCGCCAGTCCTACGTTTGCTTGTGCTAGTGCGGGTGCGTCGTTGGTTCCGTCTCCCGTCATTGCGACTAATTTGCCCTCGGCTTGTTGCTTGCGAATTACATCGATTTTGTCCTCGGGAGTTGCTTCGGCAATGAAGTCGTCAACGCCGGCTTCAGCGGCAATTACTGATGCTGTAATTCGGTTATCTCCGGTGAGCATAATGGTGCGAATTCCCATTTTTCGCAGTTGGTCAAACCGATCGCGAATTCCCGGTTTAATCACATCTTTCAAATAGATAATGCCGTAGGTGTCGTTACCTTGACAAACAGCTAAGGGTGTGCCTCCCAAGCGGGAAACTCGCTCGTAAGCTGCGTCGAGATCCGGCCCGAAATTGCCGCCGCGCGATCGCACAAAACCCTTCACCGCATCCACCGCACCCTTGCGAACCTCCGTCCCATCGGGCAAATCCGTGCCAGACATCCGCGTTTTTGCGGAAAAATCAAGCCCAGTAGCGTTAGCGCGATCGAAATCCACCTGTGCGCCCAAATTCTGAGCCAAACGGACGATCGACTTTCCCTCTGGAGTATCGTCAAACACACTCGCATCCAGGGCTACCTGCGCCACTTCTTGCAGCGAGTGACCGTTGACCGGAATGAATTCCTCAGCTAAACGGTTCCCCAGCGTGATCGTCCCGGTTTTGTCCAAAATCAGCGTATTTACGTCGCCGCAAGCCTCCACGGCGCGCCCAGAGGTCGCTATCACGTTAAACTGAGCGACGCGATCCATGCCCGCAATGCCGATCGCGCTCAGCAAACCTCCAATGGTTGTTGGAATCAGCGCCACCAGCAGCGAAATCAGCGTCACCACGCCCACAGGGGTTTTCACGTAATTTCCCACGGGCGGAATCGTCGAAACCACAATCAAAAACACCAGCGTCAGCACCGCTAGCAGCACCGTCAGCGCGATCTCGTTCGGCGTTTTCGATCGTTCTGCGCCCTCTACCAGCGCGATCATCCTGTCCAAAAACCCCTTACCGGGGTCGGCCATCACCCGCAGCGTCAATTCGTCGGAAAGGATGCGTGTGCCGCCGGTGACGGAACTGGCGATGTCCGAACCCGGTTCCTTGAGCACCGGCGCGGATTCGCCAGTGATCGCAGATTCATCCACCGAGGCGACACCTGCGATCACTTCGCCGTCGGCGGGAATGACATCGCCTGCGATCACTTTAATTTGGTCGCCGCGTCTCAGGGATGTCGAACTCACTTCTTGAATTGAACCGTCTGGTAGGAGTTTGCGGGCTGTTGTGTCGGCTTTGGTCGATCGCAGTGCATCTGCTTGCGCTTTCCCCCGCCCTTCTGCTATCGCTTCGGCAAAATTAGCAAATACCAAAGTAAAGAACAAAATAAACGTTACTAAACCGTTGAAAACTCTCTGATTGTTGCCAGGAACCGGGCCGAACAGCGTTGGGTCGATCGTTAATAATGCAGTCACAATTGTGCCAACCCACACCACAAACATCACCGGATTTTTTAGCATCACCTGCGGGTTTAGCTTGACAAAAGCTTCTTTAAAAGCTCTTTGATACAGGCCTTTAGTATTTGCTTTTGGCGTATGCTTGCGAGACTCGCGAGAGCCTCTCGGAGGTTTTTTTGGGGAATCTGGAGTATGGGATGAGGTCATGTCGATTTGGGATTTTTAATGAACCACAGAGAACACAGAGAACGCAGAGAGAGAGAATAGTGAGGTTGAGAATTTTCGCTATTGAGATGGAGGAGTTGGTGTTGCTAAAGGTGTTGTGGGTACAGTTATCGATGCTGGTTCAAATTTGCTGTTGCTAATTTCATATCCTTCGGCAATTGGCCCTAAAGCCAAAACTGGGAAAAATGTCAGCGCGCCTAGTATTAATATTACTCCTGCGGTGACGCTGGTGAACAAAACTGAATCGGTTCTGAGAGTACCCGTTGTTTCGGGAACCAGTTGTTTGTTCGTCATGCTGTCGGCTAAAAGTAGCAGGGCAATAATTGGAACGTAGCGCCCCAACAGCATACTAAAACAGGTGCTTAAATTCCACCAAACTCCTGTCGGGGCGGGTTGAGAGTCTGCCAATCCTTCGAAGCCCGAACCGTTGTTAGCCGCCGCCGAAGCGTATTCGTACATCACCTGGGAAATGCCGTGAAATCCGGGGTTGCTGATGCCGCTCAAACTGTCGGTAAATGCGAGGGAAATGGCACCGGGGATTAAAACTGCGATCGGGTGAATTAACAAAACAACGCTGGCTAACACAATTTCCCGTTTCTCAATTTTGCGTCCCAAAAATTCCGGCGTTCTCCCCACCATCAAGCCCGTGAGAAACACGCTCAAAATTGAGTAGATAAATAAGTAAGCAGTTCCCGTTCCTTGTCCGCCCCAAACGATTTGTAGAAACAAATTAAACAGAGTAGCAAAACCACCGGGAGGCATTAAAGAATCGTGCATTCCGTTGACGGCCCCGCACATTGTACCAGTGGTAGTCACCGCCCACAGTGCAGTTTCTGCCCAGCCAAATCTAACTTCTTTTCCTTCTAAATTTGGCTGCTGCGAACCCAGTAAATTATTGATTTGAGGGTTGCCGCCGTACTCGCCAAACGCTGCAATGCCAATCAAGATAACGTAGATGGTAAACACCATCCAAAAAATTAGCCATCCCTGCTTTTTGTTGTTGGCAAATCTGCCGTAGGTGTGAATGAGTGCTGCTGGTATAGAAACCATTGCTAGTGTTTCCAGCAGGTTGGTAAAAGGGTTGGGATTTTCAAAGGGATGAGCCGAGTTAATGGCAAAAAATCCGCCGCCATTTTCTCCCAGTTGTTTGATGCTTTCAAAGTGAGCTACTGGGCCGCGAGCCATTATTTGCGTGCCTCCTTCTAATGTACGGGCTACGGCCGGCCCTGCTAGGGTTTCTGGCACTCCTGAAATTAGCAAAAGTAAGGCAATTATTAAAGAAAGGGGTAGCAGAATCCTGGTAATTGATTGAATTAAATCGATGTAAAAGTTGCCCAAGGGGCGGCCGGTTAATCCCCGGATAAAAGCAATGCCTACTGCTAAACCTGTAGCTGCTGAGGTAAACATTAAAAAACCCAGGGTTAACTGGGATAAATAAGTGAATGTTGTCTCGCCTGAATAATGCTGTTGGTCGGTATTGGTGAGGAATGAAATAGTTGTGTGCAGCGCAGTATCCCAGGTTGGGGCACTTAAGCCGGTGGCATTTAAAGGCAGCACTCCTTGAAGCATGAAAATTAGGAAAACAAATATGCCCATTGCTGCATTGCTGTACAGTAGCGATCGCGCATATTGCCAACCTGTCATCGAATCTATAGACCGGATATTGCTGGCTTTATAGATGAGTTGTTCTAGGGGTTTAATAGCGGGGTCGAGAATAGTTGGTTCTCCCATGTACACCCGCGCCATGTAATTACCAAAAATAGGGGCGATCGCTACTACAATGATTAGCGTTAATGCGATTTGAATTAATCCTTCAAGCATAACTGAGCCAATACTTCCTTAAAAGTGCAATCTGCTTTTAAAAATCAATATACTTGCCGTTAGGATTTTTGATAATCAGCCCGCAGGTATAAGTTTCCGTTTACCCGTTATGCTTAGCTGCTATATATTTTCACTGACTGACAAATGTTTAAATATTTAGCAGTATATATGCTTGCAGATATAGATGTTATCTAAACGCTTGTTTTTGCGTCACAGGAGACAAATTTTGGCGATGAAAAACCGCAGGTATAAGGCAGAGAGTAGAGTGTAAATATAAAATATAAAATGGATGGATAAAGGATGTTAAACAGCTTATTAAAAATCACAGACAACCTGGCAATTCAAGAGAAGTATTTGCAGGGGAGGTGGTCGATCGCAATTTTATTTGCGATCGTTGTAGTGCTGGAATTTACTACGCCGTCGGAGTATCTGTTTGGGTATTTGTACACTGGGCCGATTTTATTGGCAAATTCGCGCTTGAGTCGGTTGGGTAAGTTACAAATTACGCTGGTAGCGGCAGCTTTGACGCTGTTAAATTTGTTTGTTCCTCCTGGAGAAGCGATCGCCCTAGCAACTGTAGCAAATAGATTGATCGCAGTCATGGCTTTAGGGGTGACGGGATATTTAAGCGATCGCAACCAGCAGTACCAAGAGACGATCGCGATCGCTAAAGCTGAGTTGCAGTCGCAGCAGCAGCTAGCAAGCATCCGAGAAGATTTTGTCTCTACTTTGAGTCACGACTTAAAAACGCCGATGCTGGGGGCGATAGAAACAATTAAAGCTTTTGGGTCAGCAAAATTTGGGAATGTCACCGCCAGTCAGCAAAAAGTTCTCGAAACAATGGCGCGATCGCACAAAATGTCACTACAATTAGTAGAAACGCTGCTGGATGTTTACCGCAACGATGCCGAAGGTTTAAAACTGCAACTTGCGCCCGTAAATTTAGTAGCTTTGGCAGAAGAAGTAATCGCAACACTCATCCATTTGTCGGCGGCGCGCCGAGTTTACATTAGTATGAGTTACGGAGAGTCAGATTTCCGTCGCTCTTTGTGGGTAAAGGGCGATGCGGTTCAACTCCAGCGCGTTTTTGTTAATTTGCTAACAAACGGAATTAACCATTCTCCTCGCGGCGGTAAAGTAGAAATAATCATGGAATCTTATTCGAGTTATCAGGTGGTGAAAGTTATCGATAGCGGGTTGGGAATTACCGCCGATGAACTGCCCCACTTGTTCGAGCGTTTTTATCAAGGAAACGGCGATCGGCAAGCCAAAGGTTCGGGATTAGGAT
This sequence comes from Microcoleus sp. B9-D4, assembly GCF_036705105.1. Taxonomy (NCBI): domain Bacteria; kingdom Bacillati; phylum Cyanobacteriota; class Cyanophyceae; order Oscillatoriales; family Microcoleaceae; genus Microcoleus; species Microcoleus sp. B9-D4. Next base: position 114,883 of record NZ_JAUBTS010000002.1, on the reverse strand, counting down.
TATACTTATCTCGCCAAATTATTGACGCCCACGGCGGTATAATTTGGGCAGAAAATAAATTGCCACACGGTGCTTTATTTGGATTCCGACTCCCTGCTATCCCACAGAAATGAAACCAGCTTATCCCTTGCGAATTCTCCTAGTTGAAGACGACGAACTGTTTCGGTTGGGGCTGCAAACCAGGTTGCAGCAAGAAAGTTGCTTGCAAGTAATTGCCGAGGCAGAAGATGGCGAAACAGCAGTAGAATTGACTCAGGAACACTTGCCCGATGTGGTAGTTCTCGATGTCGGTTTGCCCGGAATTGGCGGTATTGAAGCGTGCCGCCAAATTAAAGATCGACATCCAGCAATTCCGGTTTTAATTTTAACATCTCATTCTCAAAAATCCTTAATTGAAAGATTAATTGCAGCGGGAGCTCAGGGCTATTGCCTTAAGGGAATTGCGGCGGAAACTTTGGTTTTGGCAATTCGATCGATAGCAGCGGGTGCTTCGTGGTGGGATCAGGTGGCAACTGCGGAAATTAGGGCGGTTTTTGCTAATCCCGAACCTGTGAAAATTGGGTCAAAATGGGAAGTTTTGGAAAATCCGCTGACGAAGCGAGAACAGGAAATCTTGGCTTTAGTTGCGGCGGGAAAAAGCAATCAGGAAATTGCACAAATATTGTACATTGCTCCGGGGACTGTGCGGGTTCACGTTCACGCGATTTTGCAAAAGTTAGAAGTGCGCGATCGCACTCAAGCTGCAGTGCTCGCAATTCAGAAAGGATTGGTTGCTGAAGAACTTTTGGCGATCGAACCTTGATAGGGCGGGTTTTGTACCGGAATTATCGGTTTTTTAAAGGAATTACTGGCTAAAGTCGCCTCTACAAGATGCCTCTGTGGCAGGTTCACGGAAAATTAGTATCCTTCGTCTTGATTTTTAATTTTACTGATGACATTTAACTTTTGAACTTGCTAAGCTAAATATGTCTTAATTTTCCTACCGTCATCTAACCAAAGGTGTATTGTGCCAAATTTGATCGGCTCAGTTTTTAGTTCGCTCGCCTTTCTAGACCCTGCCCTTCCCGATCGCCAAACTCTCCGCAACGGCATCGCAGCGGGGACAGAAGTTATTACCCTCGATGCGGCGCGGGATGGAGTAGAACAAATCACGGTCGCGCTAGCGAGTCGCAGCAATATCAAAAGCATTCCTATCATCTCCCACGGCCACCCCGCGAGTTTGCTGCTAGGCGCGATCTATCTAAACTTGACAAATTTAAAAAGTTATGGTAAAAAATTGCAGCGTTGGTTGAGAGCCCTGGCAGAGAGTGGAGAGATTTTGCTTTATGGGTGTGATGTAGCGGCGGGGGAGAAGGGCGCTAACTTTGTGCAGCAACTGAGTCAGCTAACTAAGGCAAAAATTGCTGCTTCTCGATCGCCGATCGGCAGTTCCGCAATAATCCAAGCTTTTGCTTGACACGGGTCAGCACTCCAGATATTATTTTAGTAACAAAAATAACCTTCACAAGCAACTTTACGGACACTAATATCAGTGTAATTACGCAAATTAAGTTTAACAGTAAAAAAACAGCGACAGTAGTTGACAGCTAATACATAATCATTTCAAATTTAGGTGTATCTAGATGGGACAGATAATTATTAACGAATTCCGGCGGGACGAGCAATTCCAGGGCAATGAGTATGTGGAACTGCTGTTGACCGAAGATGTAAGTGCAACTCAGCTTCAGAGCTATTTTGTGGGGGATTCAACAACTACAACATTAGCAAAATATTCTGCGTACAGATTTACTAATATGGCAAGTATTGCTCCTGTGTTTAAAGCAGGAACAATACTTGCGATCGGCGGTTCGCCTGTTGATCAAGAGATTGTCTACAACCCCATACCGTCGGGAACAAACAACGATTGGAACATTCGATTGAGTCCCCAAGGTGGATTTTTGACAAAGCTGCTCCCAGCCGGAAATTTGCATGGGGATTTCGCGGAGTCAGATGTTGTTTATGTTGATAATGCTAGCACTACAAATACCAATACAGTAGATTCGATCGCCTGGAGGACATCAGGAACACACGGAGCCTTTGGGAGTGCAGCTAAGGTGCAAATTCCAGCACCAAGCAACGGGGGTAATGTCGAGTTTGTGAGCGATATTGGCGGCATCAACAGAACTGCTAGTTATACTATAGATAGTCCCGGCTCCTTGGGCTTGCCCAACGGCGGAATTAATACTATTTATATTAGCAGTCTCCGCAACCGGCCGATTAACATTGCTCCGACTTGGGCAGGTACTAATGTTAATCCGCAGATCGCAATTAATGAAGATATACCCAGCGTCGATAACACAGGCTTTAGTATTTTTAACCTCACTAGCGAGTTAGGAAGTGACGCTAATGACGATCCTTTGGGTGTTGCAGTCACCGCTGCAGACAATACTAACGGCAATTGGCAATTTTCAACTAACGGCAATACTTGGACAAATTTCGGTGCATTGTCGGAAACTTCAGCAACAGTGCTCGGTCCGACTCCTCTTTATAATGGCTTACTTGGTAACACTCCGAGTTCTCAAAATTGGCTGTCTTTGGCTAACTTAAATCTTGCTCCTCCTACCGCTAGAGCTTCCGAATTTTTTAACGGTAATGGAGTTAATTTAAACAGCACTGCTGCCAATAGCATTTATGCTGGCTATACAAATAATCCTTTAAATCCGTCATTTCCCCCGCTCGATCGCACTACAGGCTTTAGCTTGTCTTTTAATCTCCAAATGATCTCGGAATCCCGCACTCGTCCAGAGCGGGCGGGCTTTAGCATTGTTGCCGTTACTAGCGATCGCAAAGCCATTGAAATTGGTTTCCAGCGCCTATCTGCAACTTCGGGCAATATCTTTGCACAAGGCGACGGCATTACTCCCAACCAAAGCGGACAAACCAACGGCTTATTTCTTGCAGCAGAGAATGTTCCTTATAACACCAATATTGCTACTAACTACACTCTCAGAGTTCAAGGTGACAAATACTTTCTTTCCAATGGCAGCAATCTCATACTAGAGGGCCCGCTGCGCGATTATTCAGGATTTAGCGGCTTGATAGATCCTTACGAAACTCCTAATTTTCTATTCCTCGGTGACGACACAACCTCGGCGCAAGCTAACATCAACCTGACGCGGGTTTCCCTGCAAACGCCTGCGAAAGTTCGGTTTGTACCCAACCCAGACTATTACAGTACACCTGGAAGCGAACCAACAATTACTTTTCGGGCGTGGGATGGAAGTAACGGAGTGGGTAACGGTACTGCGGGCGTCAATGCTTCAGTTACTGGTGGAACAACGCCGTTTAGCACTAATAGTTTAACAAGTTCGATCACAGTTAATCCAGTCAACGATGCACCCTCGTTTGTCAAAGGAGTCGATCCCATCGCCAGCCACAACGCAGGCCCGCAAACCATCCCTGGATGGGCTACAGCCATTTCCCCAGGCCCCGCCAACGAATCAGGACCAGAACCAACTGGACAAACTGTGGCTTTTCAAGTGGTAGGGAATGATAAGGCTGCTTTGTTTAGTGTACAACCTGCGATCGACTCTTTAGGACAACTGACTTTTACGCCGGCGGGGGGTGCAACTGGCGCTGCCAATATCACTCTAAACCTTAGAGACAGTGGCGGTAAAGCTAACGATGGCCTGGATACTTCGGCAAACCAGACATTTGTGATTAACATAACCAATAATCCACCGTTGGCAGTAATTGACAATTACAAAACTCCGCACGGTCAAGTCCTGAATGTGTCTGTTGTTCAGGGAGTTTTAGCCAACGACATCAACTCTGACGATGATGTATTGACGGCAACTAAAGTCACAAATCCCAACAATGGCACTCTCGGATTGAATACTGATGGTTCGTTTACTTATACTCCGAATCCGGGATTTGTTGGACTCGATAGTTTTACCTACACGGTCAGTGATGGGGCTTTTACTTCACCAGAAACTTTAGCAAATATTAATGTCACAAATAATCCACCGTTGGCAGTAATTGACAATTACAAAACTCCGCACGGTCAAGTCCTGAATGTGTCTGTTGTTCAGGG